>JBDSIM010000279.1:0-12723 GCA_039917935.1 Cyclobacteriaceae bacterium
TCAATCCCCATCATCTTTCTCGGGGCAAGGTTGGCGATAAACGTTACCTGTTTACCAATCATTTCTTCGGGTGTATAATGCTGCGCGATACCACTGAGGATGGTGCGCTGGTCCAGCCCGCTGTTGACGGTGAGCTTCAATAATTTATTTGACTTCTCCATCTTCTCCGCTGTGATCACCGTCCCCACACGGATATCGAGTTTGGCAAAATCATCGTATACAATCCCGGGCTTCAAAGGTTTGATCTCATTTTCCATTACCACAAAAGGGGTTGGTGCTTTCTTTAATCGCGCTATCTGTTTTTCAATGTCAATGTCTTCCACATTCCTGTAAAGCAACTCACCAGGATTCAATTGATGATGCTCTTTTACCGTATGGACTATCTCACCCTTCTTCCAAAACGAAGTCCATTCACTTTTGAAGGGCGTGCTGTTCAGTTGTTTTAAAATGTTCGCGGAAGCATCCGGAAGAAACGGCTCGCAGGCGATACCTATATTTCCTACTACCGTTAACGCGTAGTTCAGGATGCAGCCCACCGCCTCCATATCATCTTTGGCAAGCTTCCATGGTTCGGTGTCGGCGAGCAATTTATTTCCGATGCGCGAAAGGTTCATCATGTGAAACTGCGCTTCCCGGAAACGGAAATGTTCCAGGGCATCGATCATATCTTTCACAGATTTATTCAAATCCTCATGCGCTTTGTTGTACAAATCGAGCACGCGTTTTCTTTTGTCCGTAGTTCCAGGCAACTCATGTTCAGAAGGAACCTTGCCTTCAAAATATTTCCACGTCAGCACCACAACCCTGTTCACAAAATTTCCCAGGAGTGCTACCATCTCGCTGTTGACCTTCAGCTGATAGTCCTTCCAGGTGAAATCCGAATCTTTTGTCTCAGGAGAAATCGATGTCAGCACATAGCGCAGCTCGTCCCTGCGGTTGGGAAATTCTTCCAGGTATTCGTGTAACCACACCGCGTGGTTGCGCGAAGTGGAGAGCTTCTCTCCTTCCAGGTTCAGGAATTCATTCGCGGGAACGTTGTCGGGCAAAATAAATTCGCCGTGCGCTTTCAGCATCGCCGGGAAGATAATGCAATGAAAAACGATGTTGTCCTTTCCGATAAAATGGATCAGACGTGTTTCAGGATCTTTCCAGTATTTCTCCCAATCGTTGGGCTTCAATTCTTTTGTCGCGGAGATATATCCTATCGGGGCATCAAACCACACATACAACACTTTCCCTTTGGCATCGGGCAACGGCACGGGTATACCCCAGTCAAGGTCGCGTGTAATCGAACGTGGCTGAAGTCCCTGGTCGATCCAGGACCGGCACTGACCATATACATTGGCCTTCCAATCGGTTTTGTGGCCCTCGATAAGCCATTCTCTCAACCAGTTTTCAAACGTGTTCAGAGGGAAATACCAGTGCCTGGTCGGCCTTAAAACGGGCGTATTTCCCGAGACGGTGGAGCGCGGATTGATCAGTTCTTTCGGACTCAAACTCGTTCCGCACTTTTCACACTGATCGCCGTACGCATTGGGGTTTCCGCAGTTCGGACACGTTCCAATAATGTATCGGTCGGCGAGAAACATTTTCTCATGCTCGTCATAATATTGATCAGAAGTTTCTTCGACCAGTAATTTTTTTTCGTTTACACGGGTAAAAAAATCCTGGGCAGTTTTATAATGCACTTCGTTCGAAGTGCGGGAATAAATATCAAAGGAGATACCGAAATCCTGGAAAGATTTCTTCATCAGGTTGTGGTACTTATCGACAAAGGCTTTGGGCGAAAGGCCTTCTTTTTTCGCGCCGATGGTGATGGCCACACCATGTTCATCCGAACCGCCCACATACACAACATCCTCTCCTTTTAATCGCAGGTAGCGTACGTACGTGTCCGCCGGAAGATAAGCTCCCGCAATGTGCCCGATGTGCAATGGCCCATTGGCGTACGGCAACGCGGAGGTAACAGTGTAACGTTTAAATTTCTTCATATTTACGAATGGTGCAAAGATGCTGAATGGGTCGGAGGTTACAAAATGTGGGTGGTGAGGGGTGAGTCGTGAGTGGGACTATCAAAAAATGACTTAGTAAATAACTTCGTTTGCCGAAGGCAGCCGTCGGAAGATAACGCCCCTACATTAAAAAATTCGTTCTCAATTAATCCAAATCCTCCATAAAACTCCCACCCCTAATGCCTAATGCCTAATGCCCGACCCTTGCTTACTTACTGCTTAATGCCCGCTGCGTTAGTGCCTGATCGGCGTGAGGACTACCTTTCTAAATACGATTTCAGCAGCTTCTGATTGGATCTGAATGCGTCCCTTGCGGGGATGGACATTTTTGGCGTAGTTGACCAGCGTCCCGTTAAGGTAAACGAATATTTCGTCGCCGTCGGCAACACATTCCATCGTGTTCCATTCGCCCACGGGTCTTTCCACATCTTTTGTGCCGCGGAAACCGATTGCATCCTGCCAGTCAGGATCACGGGCGAACCAGTTGATGCGGCCTCCCTGGATGGTAGCTTCCGCACCTCCGGGCTTGTATAAATAAGAGCTTCCCTGTTTCTCCGGCGCCACCGGACTCGTCACAGAAAATTCCGGCGTGCCATTGCCGACTACAATAAAGTCGCCGGTGCCGCCTTCGATGATCTGGCATTCGATAGAGTGCATCCAGGTACCATCATATCCTCCATCTTTTCCATTTGAGTGTAATAGTATTCCGCAATCACGGGCGTTGTCATTTCTAGGTGCATGGGTTCCGCCTTTCCATTTCCACTCCACGACCAGGGTATAATTTTCATATTCTTTATTCGTCGTGATGCATCCCCACTCCTCCCCGGAAATATGCAGCATGCCATCGCTGACAGTAAATACTTTTTTCGGATCGTTGTCGCGTCCGCGATCTTTCAGAAAAGTATACCAGCCCTTCAGGTTCTTTCCATTAAACAAGGGGATGCTTTTATTTTTTTTCTGTTTGTTTTCTGTTCCTGATTTGGATCGCGCTGCCGCGGGTGCCGACTGGGCACTCACCATAAAACTATTCAGCATCCACATCCCCAGACAGCAAACTAAAATAGTTCGGTGCGTTATTTTTACGTATTCAATAATATTTTTCAATGTATATTTTTTTAAGATTAGATTTCTTCAACATGCCACCTCAAAAGAATCTGCGCATAAACGGCCCGCTATTATTTCATCTTTGAAAAAAGGACCATCAGTTCACGCATAATTTTTCGTGTGGCATCTGTCTGCACTTTGTTTGTGGTAAGCCAGGTTTCGTAACCGCCCACAGCGTGCTGCTCGGGTGTAGGCAGATATCCGTAGCTGCCATTTGCAAGCGAGATGGTGAATGTTGGTTTCAAAGGACTCTTACGTTTAATTTCCAAACCAGTTTCCGTAAAAGTCTCGAAAGGTATGGCAGCAACACCAAGATCGCCGATGCGAAATGCCTGCACAATGATATCCACCTGATCGGGCCACTCCTTCTGCATCTGAAGGACACGTTCCGCATAAATCTTTTCGAGTGGATGAGCAGGTTTGACATTGTCTGGTCTCGCGATAAATCTCTCCGCCTGCGCCAGCATTTCCGGTGTTGCCCTGCGCACATTCAGCGTTACTTCTGTTTGCGCGGCCTGAAGCTTCACCCAGTCCTTGTATTGCACTGTTCCGTAAACCCTGAGTACTTCCTGCGCGACATCATTCGCAACAATGCGCATTTTTTCATAAGGCGCATGTTTCACCGCAGGGCCCCGGAAATTAATGTTGTTCACATCGCCGGAGGTTCCGTTGGTGAGGATACCCACAAACGGAGGATCCTGCTGGTCCGCTTTTAACAGTTGGGTCAACTGGTTCGCAAATACCCCGAAATAATCTGCTGATATGTGCCCATCCGGAACGCCGCCGACATAGTGCAGCGAATAATTACCCAATACCGCAAGGGGACGGCCTTCCAAAGATTGAACCGATATAAAAGAAACTTCTGGGTCTGTCGGCCCCGCAGGTTCAACGAGTTCAGGATTTCCCACACCTGGGTTCATCACTACGGACTCGGGTATACCAAACGGGTTTGGAACCGGGGTTTTCATTTTCCATCGGCGATTGAAAAGATGCTGTGGAACTTTTCCTACCCCCCAGCCTATACGCGCGGGTTGAAGATTCTTCATCGCCACCTGTACACCATCCGACATGCGGCGTGCGAGAAAGGTCTGGTATTCATCTAACTGCGCTTCGGGATTATGACCCCGCCTTTTTTGTCCCTCCCCTCCCGCGCTCGTGGCAGAATGGGTATGCGTGGAGGACATCAGTATATTTTCTTTGGGTATACCCGTGGCTTTCTGAACCAATCGCTTGGCCTCATCAAAGACTTCGCGGCTCACGCCCACATTGTCGACGATCACAAACACCAGGCGTGAATCTCCATCGTCCAGCACCACACACCGGGCATGCAGCTCGTCATGAATATAACTGGCAGGAGGGCTTTCGTAATTTCCTACGATGCCGGGACCCAACGGCGGAGTGATATTGCTGGTGGATGCGCCTGCCTGGAAAATTTTTCTCTGCCCGGTATTTTCTGAAGCAGGTTTTGTCTGCGCACGAAGTCCGGGGTTGTTGATCAGCAAAACCAACAAACAAGAACTGATGACGAGGCTTGCCTTATTTGTAAGAAATAAAACTATATTTTTCATAAGGTGATTTCTGAATTTAATAGGAGGATTGAGCGGTAGCTGATCATAAGTTTCATAACGTATCTGTTGTGGAGGGCTTTTACAAGATAGGGAAATAAATAGTTAAGGGAAGATATTTGTAGGATAAACGGCTAAGGGCAATATATCAATTGCGCTATTCTGTTAGGAATGATCCCACTGGCAAGTCGCCCTACGAGGAGGAAAATTTCACGATAAATATAACTTAAGCGATTCGAAAAATTAAACTATCCTTATCGGAATAAGCAAAATAAACAGTAACAAAATCATCAGGGGAGCTATCTCTCCAGGATTCGGATCAGATCGTCATTCAGATAATAAATTTCTTTCCCTTCTCTTTTAGGCGTTAGAATTTTTGCCCCCACTAATTCATCCATGTATTTTGTTATAGTGGTTCTGGATGATTTTTTCAGTGCATCACCAATCAATTTTGGACGACTATACGGCTGACTGAAAAGTGCTTCATTAACATCTTTATTGTACCATTTAATATGCTTTTTGCCATGCTCCAGCGTCACTTGCATTTGATTTACAATCTGATTGATCAAATCATTGGTTAATAAGGAGGTACTCTCAACGGCATCAAGCATATACAGGATCCAATTCTTCCAGGATGCGCGTTGCGTAACGCCCGCAAGATTGTAATAGTAATCATCCTTGTTCAGAATGATATACTTTGACAAGTAGAGCACCGGCCGCGAAAGCAGTTTTTTATTCACCAGATACAAGAGGTTAAGAATACGGCCTGTTCTTCCATTGCCATCATGGAACGGATGGATAGCTTCGAACTGATAGTGCGCAATGCACATTTTTATTAAGGGGTCAGTAGGATACGTAACATCGTTATTGAGGTATTCTATCAAATTATCCATCAACTTTTCTACGATATTTTCTCCGCGGGGAGGTGTATAGATCACATCTCCCGGCTGTAATTCGTTGTCTCCACGTTTTATCACCACCATTGATTGTGAAGGGCGCAAGCCTCCCTTTGTATCTTTAATTTGCTGAAAAATGTTCGTGATCAAATCCAGATTGATGGTGTGTTGGGCTTCCAGGGTCTGATACCCATTCCAAAGCGCTTCGCGGTATCGAAGTACCTCTTTTGTAGCCGGGTTGCTTTTGTCTTTCCCTGCCGTATCTGAAATGGCTTTATACAATTCATCTTCTGTCGTGAATATATTCTCGATGGCTGTTGAGGTTTTGGCTTCTTGTAAACCAATCGTATTGATCAGCATCTCAGGATTCGGAAGCCTTAAAACATGGCTGTTAACCGAGGCCAATGCCCGCGATGCTTTGACCAGTTTTTTTAATATTTCCGAATCGTTGTCCACTTCTTTCGAAGTGGGAAGGAGCGGAAGATCATTAAAGGGGTTCTTCCTGTCGTATTTTGCCATATAACATGTTCATTTTTGCGTGAAATCTGGACATGAGTCCCAAATATGGCTAAAACCTGGACACAAACAAGGGACATGTCCATATTTTTCAAAAAACTGGACATGATTTAAGAATTTGTCCAGTTTACGAACAGTTTTAGGGTATACGTCCATCTTTTGAGGGGCCGGCAGCATTTATTGGCGCCAGGTAGCCGGGATGCCGTCAAGGCAGAGTCTGCTTTTAAGGATTTTTTAAATACTCCAGGAGGTCCGCCACATCCTGCACACTTAAACCGGACTCCAATCCATCGGGCATCAGGGAAGCGCTCATGGGGCGGATCGTGCGAATATTCTCCCGTGCAACCATCTGCTCCTTGCCATCCAGGGTGCGCAACACTACCGCGGTTGCGGTTTCATTCCCCATAATACCCGCGAAGGTGCGGCCATCGCTGGTGTCAACAATGTATCCATCGTACCCGGGAGAAATGTTGTTGTTTGGATTCAGGATCATCGTCAGCAGATTGATGCGCGTTTGATTGGTCACACTGAGCAGATCCGGACCAATCTGTCGCCCGACACCTTCCAGGTGATGGCAGGTGCTGCAGGATTTTTCAAAAACTGCTTTGCCTTTTAAAGGATCTCCCGCAAGGGTCGTTGATTCATAAAAAGCGGTGACGACTTCTTCCCGTTTTTCATCGGACAATGTTCCCAATAATTTTTCCGAGCGCATACGGATATCGTTGTTAGCATGCTGCGTAAGGCGTGAACGAGTCGTGCGGCTAAGCCATGACGGTTCAATTCTTCCTTTTTCCACGGCCGCCAGCAGGAATGAAACCGGTTTCAAAGCGTTGGTAAATCCATTTTCCACTACCTCCCGTACGTCCGGGGTAAACACATTCCACCTTTGCAGTAACATGCGCATGGAAACGGTATCTTCCCGGCCTGCGAGTACACGGGCGGCGGCTAACTGCACGGGCTCCGGCTGTTTCGGTTGGAGAAGTTGATCAAAAACATCCGTACGCAACTGACCGCGGTCGAGCGCAAGAATGCGGACCTCACGGGCGCGGATATCCGCGGGCGCGTCATTCTGCAACGCTATTTTTAAAGCATGATCAATCGTGCTGCGGACCGCGGGCGATTTTTCAATCCTGACTTTTTCCGCCATCTCCAGTGCAGCATCCTGAACCCTTGGCGCGGGCGATCGGATAAGGATCAACAGGTTATTCTGTGCCGCTGAAGAAAGTTTCAGCAAACCCTTTCCCTGAAGCATGCCTTCGTTCAGTCCCCGGAGTCCGGCAAGCTGAAAGGTGGAATCTTTCTCTACGCTGAGAAGGGAAACCAAGGTTGATATTTCCCTGGAATCCTGTCTTGCACCAGTGATGGAAGCAAGTATCTGGAGAAAAGCCGATATCGGCTCCTTAGCCGATAGGTCAAATTCACGTACCGTGTGGTACCACGCCAGTGCATTGTCGCCAGCGCTTAGCAGCAGGGCGTTTCGAAACCACGGGTCGGCTAGGTGCGATTCTGCGATCTGCCGCATCGCGTCCAGCGACCGAGGATCCGACCTTTCCCCCAGGGTGAGCAGCACCTGGAATTGAACATGATCATCCGCATCCTGAGTCATTGAAAGAATCTTGTCATGAACGCGGGGGTTGCTCAGGCGCCGTTCTGCGAGCAGCACAGCCTGTTTTCTGACAGTCGGGTGATCGTCTGACAAAGCGCTTATTACCAAAGCATCCGTCAGTTGTCCCAGACCTTCGAGGGTCCACAGCGTATGGATCTTGCCTTCCGGGGAAGGTGAAGCGCTCCACAATTTTTTCAAGGCGGGGATCGCGGAGCTGTCCTGCCTTTCTACCAGGAGGCGCTGCGCGTTGGTGCGCCACCACAGGTTGGGATGGTCGAGGTGGTCGACGAGTGTTTTGGTATCGGCTGTCTTCAATGCCGGCCGGGAGTCGGCGGAGTAGACATAATTTTCCGGCGCTATCCGGTAAATGCGGCCGCGGTCATTGCCTTCCAGAAAATCCGATTCCTGGAGGAGGCCGGCGTGGGTGTACATGCCTTTGTCGTCAGCGCGCGCGATCCAGGCGGGGTGTTCGACCAGTTTGCGGTAGAAGTCCACGACATACAAAGCGCCATCCGGCCCAACCGTTGTATTCACCGGACGAAACCAGCTATCGGTCGACGTCAGGAACTCTACTTTATCATCTAGCCTTTTGCCTGTAAAGGTAGCGCCCTTCGGGGTGAGCCGATCAGCGTGAACGAGGTTGGATACCGGCTCGCAGACAAAGGCAGCGCCCTGGTAGTCCGGGCCAAAAATATCGCCTGTGTAAACGGTATGGCCACACGCAGAGGTGAAGTGGCCCATTTCGGATTCATGGAGGTCGAGTCTGTTCTTTGCCTTGGAGTACACCGGCGCCGCATCGCCGTGATCGGATACGGAGGCCATGGCAGAACCGGGGCTGAGCCAGGGGTTTCGGGTGAGGTATCTTCCATCGATGACGACATGCCGCAGGTGTACATTGTTCCACACAGTAAAACGGTTGCCCGCGGCATCGAAGGCCATGCCGAATTGTGACATGCCCCCGGCAGGCTCGACCTTAAAATCTTCAGGAAGAAAACGAAAATCATTTCCCGGGTAAATGTCCGCGGAGTCCCTGACGGGATTATCCGGAAACGTGAGGGGATTTCCGTGATTCGTGAATTCGGGATAACCACGTTGACCCGCGGCCCTGGAGTACGCCCCGTAGATCCAGTTGTTCAGGCCGTAGCGCAGACTGCTCATGCGCAGCTGGGGATTGGTGAGGGCAAACCCTGTCAGCACAACCCTGCGGATATCCGCACGACCGTCGCCGGTAGAATCTTCCAGGTAGAGGATATCCGGCGCGGAGGTGACGAGTACACCTTTGCGCCAGGGCATCACACCGTTGACATAGGGCAGGTTTTCGGCAAACACCGTTCCGCTCTCAAAATGTCCGTTCTGGTCTTTGTCTTCGAGCAGCATGATGCGACCTCCTGGCGCCCCGCTGGCGGGATAGTCTTCCATCTCCGCCACGTACAAAAGACCCTCCGGATCAAAAGCCATATCCACCGGGTCGGTGATCAACGGTTCAGATGCGACAAGCTCTATCCGGTATCCTTCCGGTAATTGAAAAGTGCCCAGCGCATCCTGCGGAGAGTATGGCGGCGAAGATTCATGCTGACTACATCCCGCTAACACGGACACAATAACAACGCTCAGGCACAGCGCAAAGTAAGGGTTAACAGTAATTTTCATAGATAACAATGCCCTCCAATCTCTATTTCTATCCATCCTGACTTGCACTATCTGAACCAATGACCTAATGTCCCTAATCACCCATGACCATTGATCATTGACCATATTGACTATTCACTAATCAAGCAAGCGCCCTGACAGGTGCATACGGAAGTTTCACATAAAACTCCGTGTACCCTTCTGGCGTGGTCTTCAGGTGCACCGTCCCGCCGAGTTTTTCCGCGGCGGTTTTGGTGATGTACAGGCCGATGCCACCGGTCTCCGAACGTTCGGAGGCGCGGGAGAACATCTGAAAGATCTTGTCGGGATGGACTTCGCTCACGCCGATACCGTTGTCGACCACGTGGATGCCGAGGTATTGATCGTGGTCTTTTACAGCGATGTTCACGAAGGGTTGCATGCGGTCGGAGTCGTTGTAGAACTTGATGGCGTTGTCGATGAGATTCTCCATGATGATGCGGACGAACTCGCGGTCGGAGTGAAAGAGGATTTTTTCATCGATGGATTTGCGGATGATGAGACGCTGGGGCAAACCCTTTTTCTGTTCCAACATCAGTACGTCGCTGATGATCAGGTCAAAATCGATGGGGTCTGAGGCCATGGCCGAGTTGTTGATCTGGTTGACGATCAGCAGGCGGGTGAGGATGGTGTTCAATTTTTCGGCGGTGATGTCGAGCTTTTTGAGGTAGTTGAGGGCCAGCTCATCCTTGACGTCCATGAGGGCGACGTTGCACATACCCTTTAAGCTGGCCAGCGGACCGCGGATATCGTGGGAAGTTTTGTAGATAAAGTTATCCAGTTCCTCATTTACCCGTTGCAGGGAGTCGTTGGCTTTCTGGAGGTCTCTGTTTTTTTCTTTCAGTTCTTTGTCCAGGTTGTAGTTGGAGCTCATGAGTTGCCTGTTCTGGTCTTCGATGATGGCTTTGGCATCGGAGAGCGCGCTGTTGACATCCCTTTTTACCTTGATGCTGCGGTAGAGCACAAAGATGAGCAGGCCCGCGAGAACAGCGATCACGGCGATCGCGATGTTGAGGCTGCGTTGCCTTTCTATAACCACTTCTTTATCCGCAATGGTCTGGATGTTGGCGCGCTCCTGGAAATTGGTTTGGATTTTGGCAATTCGATCGATTAATTCTCCACTGTAAATGCTGTCTTTAAGATTTATATATTTCTTTTGGTAAGTGGAGGCATTTTCATAATTTTTTTGCTTGGAATAAAGATTGGAATATTCCTTAAAGGTTTCAATTAATAGTTCGTTGTATTTATGTTTCGTCGCAATTGTTTCAGTCATAACTAAAGCTGAAAACGCGGAGTCAAAATTTTCCATATTTACATAAATGTGTGCTAGATAGATGGAATTTTCTGCTTGAAATCTTATGTTCTTGCTTTTAAGTGCGATAACAAAGGACTTTTTAAAATGACTAAGACTCTCTTGAAATAATTTTTGGCCGTAATAGGAAACACCTAAGCCAAACTCTCCGTGGAGAAGACTATAATCATTACAATTAGGCGCGCAATAATTTAATCCTTGGGCTATTAGTTCTCTTGCTTGATCAAAATTCTTTAGTTGATTATAGCAAAGAGCCGTATTTATTAAGAGTTGATCTTTAAAATTGCTGTTTTCTAATTTATTATCATGCTCCAGAGCCAAAAGATAATATTCAAGAGCTTTTGGGTAGTTTCTTAGCTTGAAATAGACAACTCCAATATTATTCAAACTTTCGCTAATAGCGCCATGCTCTGCATCTTGATCGCGAAGAACGAGATTTTGAAAATGATATTCCAATGCTTTATCATAATTAGCTAACAGAGTATAATGAATAGCAAGAAGGTTTAATATATACTTCTGCTCATCCTTAAATCCATTTCGCTGAGCAACAGGTAAGACATACAATAGAGCATCGATTCCCTCGTGGGATCTCTCAAGCCTTCGAAGCATCTGAAACTCTACCCTAATTGATTTTACTATGCGAATACTATCCCCATGAATCATCGCTATGGCTTTGGCTTGTCGAAATTGTTGAAGGGCAGTTTTGAGATCACCGATTTCAAAATATTCAAATCCCAAATCATACAAAATATCGAATTTTGCCAACCCTGTTCTTTGATTAACAATTACTTCTAATGAATCAATGGATTTATTCGCTTGGGCATAGATTTTTATAGAGCATAAGGCTATGAGTCCTACCGAAATCACAAGGCTCTTTGGAAGGTTAGGAAAAAATTGGTACACAGGTTATTTAAAAAATTTAATTAACTGAAAAAGTATCAAGCAGCCAACCATCTTTGGAGTACAATTTATCACACAAATAAAACAAAACCTAAAATTGAAACTATATGAAAAGAATCATTTTTACTCTCCTGATTGCAATCTCTAGTGCTATGACTTTTACTTCCTGTACAGAAGAAGAAGTTGCCCCAAATACCGAAAACGGTGGCGCTGTATTTAAGGAACCCGTTGTCAAATAAGTATTCTTAGCCTAACAAATTATCGATCAAGCTTATGAAAACAAAAATCACTCTTCTAATTGGCACAGTAGCCCTAGTCACTTTGTCATTTACGTTTGCCAGCGTTAAGAAACCTTTGGATAAGTCCACCCTAAAACAATCAAGCATAACCGTTTCTGAGCCTGTTGGAGGCCTTATTGCCGATCAGGTGGAGAAATAATTTGTATTCTTTGAGGAAAACAATTGAGGGAATTATATGATCTGTCAAATAGATAGGTTTCATTTCCGACTCAAATCTACGCTAAATGGAGCCAAAATAAGGCACCATTTAGAATACTCCAACGGTAATACATGTTCTTGCTATGCCTAGAAGTCTCAAGATTGCTTCCCCGAAAACTTGCAAATAATTTTTCTTAAATGTAATGCAACCACTTAAAGTGTTACTTCAACTAGATTTTATGCACTTTACCAACAAAACCTTACATGGGTTTCAACCAAATTTTATTTGGTGAGTGTGGAATTTAAGCCCGGTGCTCTCATTTACACCTTCGTAGGGCTCGTGTTCTTGCAGAGGTGAATAAACACAGCTAATACGCTGAAAAAACAGGTTACTTTTGAAATCTCTCGCTACAGCATAACGGATGTGCATCATGAGCCTATCATGGCAGTTCGAACCACATTCTGTTAAACTCTCTCCTGTACCGACTTTTCAGCTTTAAAAAATCCTTCAGATCAAGATAGCATAGACTAATATTCATCAAAGTCATAACTTTGGATTCACGAATATCTGTCTCAAAGTCTAAGGATCTTATTAAGAAAATTAACACTCTACTTTAATTAATAATAGGCTAGGCCCACATTATTCAATCCCATTACCATACGAGGTGTCATTTATCTACCTTGCCAATTCATAGAAACAGGAAAAC
>JBDSIM010000280.1:0-10890 GCA_039917935.1 Cyclobacteriaceae bacterium
ACGAACGTGCTTTGGAATTTATGAGCGTGGTAAACTCGCCTGCTCCTGCACCAAAAAGATAAATGTCTTGATCTTAAGAAATAAGAAAAGGGCTTCGGCCCTTTTCTTATTTCTTTACAATGAGCTCAGGATATTATCTCATCAAAAGACGCACTGCTGGCTTCCAGAATTCGATAAGCAATCTGTTCCGTTATCGCATGAGAAATAAACAGGGATTCATATTGTGAGGGAGCCAAATAAATTCCGCGTTGAAGCATGGCGTTAAAATATTTACCAAACAGCGCCGTATCGGATGATTTCGCAGTATCATAATCGATTACCGTGGCATCCGTGAAAAATAGCGTAAACATTGATCCGACCTGATTGATAGTAAACCGTAAATTTTTTCGCGCCATCTGCATTTTCAATTCTTTTACCAGGAAGGATGTAATCGTATTCAGATCCCGGTATATGACGGGCGTTTCATTTAGTTTTTTTAGGATCGCTAAACCCGCAGCCATGGCCATGGGATTTCCGGATAAGGTACCAGCCTGATAGATCGGCCCCGAGGGCGAAACGGCATCCATGATATCCTTGCGGCCGCCATAGGCCCCAACAGGTAAACCTCCTCCGATCACCTTTCCCAAAGTCGTCATATCGGGAATAATATTATACAATTCCTGCGCTCCACCTCGGGCTAATCTGAAACCAGTCATCACTTCGTCAAAAATTAAAATGATCCCGTGTCGGGTACACAATTCCCTCAGGCCCTTAAGATATTCAGGTTGTGGAGGAACACATCCCATATTTCCGACCACTGGTTCGAGGATAACAGCAGCAATATTGTCCCGATTTTGAGTAATCAGATCGCCCACTGCCTGTAGATTATTAAAGGGCGCCGTTAAAGTATCCATTGCCGTCCCACGGGTAACGCCAGGGCTATCTGGCGTTCCAAAAGTCATGACACCGCTGCCGGCCGAAATTAAAAATGAATCGCCATGACCATGGTAACAGCCTTCCATTTTAATAATTTTATCACGCCCGGTGAATCCGCGTGCCACACGAATAGCCGACATGGTGGCTTCCGTTCCGGAGTTTACCATGCGCACTTTTTCAATGGATGGGATCATGGAACAGATCAGCTCTGCCATCTCTACTTCCCTTGCTGTCGGGGCACCGAAAGAGGGGGATGATGATAAGGCTTCCCGCACGGCTTCTTCTACCAGAGGATGCGCGTGCCCGAGGATCATAGGACCCCAGGAATTAATTAAATCCACGAACTCATTGCCATCCTCATCATACAGGAAAGGCCCCCTGGCACTTTTAATAAATATCGGATTTCCCCCCACGGCACGAAAAGCCCTCACGGGTGAATTGACACCCCCGGGAATAAATTGCTTGGCCTTTTCAAATAAGGTTTTGCTGCGCGAGATATCCATCACCCTATCTTTTCTCCACTAATTGCATTACCCCGCCTTTGAACTTAATAAAAGGTACCAGCTGGTTATCACGATTATTTTGATATTGATACCCCTGCGTGAGGTAGCCGGGTAATGTTTCAGCTTTGGTTAAACCATCCTGAAAATATACACCATTGGTTTTTAACTGATTGCCAAAAAAAAGCATGAGTTCAAAGCCAAGTTGTGAAATGTTGGAGGGTACCCGCCCGTATTTCGAAAAATATTTTTGCATAAAATTCTGCCGGACGCGACTGACTGGCAATACAAAATTGGGTGCGGTAAAAGTGACACCCAGGGTTTGATACTTTTCAAAAGCCACCGCGGTGTCATCAATCCAGTTTTCAGATCCCAATACGAGGATTGAATCCTTCCGTGTTTCCACGCTGCTGATAACTTTTGTGTAAATCAACGGATCATCGGTTGCCACAAAAATGCTCGCGATACTATCCTTCTTTAAAGTAAATTGTGAGGGATATTTAAATTCATCAAACTCAGTTGGCGTCGCGAGGATCTTAATGATGTTGCCGGCATCCTTATTATCGACTTGCTGGTTAACCGCAATGCGCATCCCTAGCTCATTCGCTTTTTCAGAAAAATTAGCCGCCAGTATTGAATCCTTTTTTGAGTTCCCGTAAAAAACCATGCATACATTTTTACGGGAATGAGCAGCAGCATATTCAGCAGCTTTCCTGCCAAGCGTTTCAGATGAGGGCTGGAATAGGTATGCGTAAGGATTTTCACCTACCAGTTCTAAATTATTAGAAAAGGGATTGACAACATTGACCTGCTGTTGCAGTGAAAATTCCTGAACAATTTTATTTTCATTGGGAAAAAGAGGGCCAATAATAAGGTCCGTGTTTTTGAGCTCGTCGGTAGCCAGAATTCGTTTCAGGTATTCAATCCCTTTGTCGGTGTCATACGCACGGAGGCTGACCTTTACATTTTGTTTATTCAAAGTATCCAATGCCAGCCTGATTCCTTCATAAAAATCAAAAACGATCTGGTTTCTTTTTTTACCAGGACTTGCATCCAGCGTTTCAAGCATGAAGGGCATTAAGATAGATACAGCGTACTGGTCTTTATGAAAAGTTTTCGGAGCTTCGGGAATGAAGTCCGTTCGCTCGAGTTTGAACGCATCAATGAGCGCTTCGAGCTCCTTCCTGGCTTCTTCATCCGACAGATTTTTAGATAGAACACGAGCCAGGCCTTTCCCCACCACTTCATCTTTTGGAAATTCCTCGTGCATCATCCTTAAAGTCTCCGCGTCTGACACGGTAGCCACATGGAAGGCTTTAATCGCTTCAATGTCTTTGGATAATTTTTTATCGGTAATAGCATTAAGGTTTCTAATTCCCTGGAAATAATCGTTGTTGTCCAGATAAATTTTTGCCAGCCAAAGGTTAACCTCATCCATTTTATCCCACTTAGGACTCACTGTTCTCAGCTGTACCAGCATGTCTTTCGCTACTGCTTTGTACCCTTGTTTATAGGCGGAAAGTGCATAGTAGAAAGAGGCATACGTGGAGTAAGGATTCTTTGCGTCGTAAGTGATCAGGGGTTTAAAACTTTCCATGGAGAGGTTATACTTCGCCTGCCTGAAAAATTCTTTTGCATTCTGGTATTGTTTTGGGTAATCGACCTGTCCCCAGGCGATCAGATTAAAAAAGACCAGAAAAATAAAAACACTCCATTTTTTCATGATACAAATTGGTTTCCTGATAATCCCATCCTTTATAATTATTCCCATTCTATGGTAGCAGGTGGTTTTGAACTGATGTCATAAACTACCCGGTTAACACCTTTCACTTTATTGATGATCTCACTGGAAATCCCGGCAAGGAATTCATAGGGTAGATGAGCCCAGTCGGCAGTCATGCCATCCGTGCTTGTGACGGCGCGCAAACTTACCACACGCTCATACGTGCGTTCATCGCCCATGACGCCAACGGATTGCAGAGGAGTTAGTATTGCCCCTGCCTGCCAGACTTTATCGTAAAGGCCATGGTGCTTCAGCCCGCTAATAAAAATATTATCTACCTCCTGCAGGATACTTACTTTTTCCGCAGTGATTTCACCGAGTATGCGGATCCCTAACCCTGGACCCGGGAAGGGATGTCTGCCCAATATAGCGGGATCTATGCTCAGCGTTTTTCCTACTATCCGAACCTCATCTTTGAATAAAGTATTCAGGGGCTCCACCACTTTTAATTTCATTTTATCGGGTAAACCACCCACATTATGATGTGATTTAATGGTGGCGGACGGGCCCTTAACGGAAACGGATTCAATTACATCAGGATAAATAGTACCCTGACCTAGCCACTGAACGTCCTTGATTTTATGCGCTTCCACATCGAACACCTCTATAAATGTTTTTCCAATCGCTTTTCTTTTCGCTTCAGGTTCACTGAGACCGAGCAAGGCTTTGTAAAAAGCGTCCTTTGCATTAATGCCCCTTACATTCAATCCCATGTGCTTATAAGAGTCAAGCACTTGCTCATATTCATCTTTTCGCAACAAACCATTATCCACAAAAATACAATGGAGATTTTTACCTATCGTTCGATGAATCAAAGTTGCCGCTACCGTTGAATCGACCCCACCAGACAGTGCCATGACAACTTTGTCATTCCCTAACTTCCTGGTAAGTTCGGCAATGGATGATTCTACAAACTGATCGGGTGTCCAGTCTTGTGCACACCTGCAAATGTGGACCACAAAATTTCGAAGAAGATTTTTCCCTTCGGTGGTGTGCGTGACCTCGGGATGAAATTGAATTCCGTAAATTTCCTTCCCTTTTAATCGAAAAGCCGCCACAGGTACGGTTGAAGTACTGGCGATCACTTCAAAGTCAGCGGGTACTGAGGCTATCGAATCACTATGCGACATCCAAACCTGGGTGTCCAGGGGAATCTCTTTCAACAGGCTATTGTGATGGTCTACTGTTGCCAGCCGCGCCCTGCCAAATTCCCGGATATGGGACGGAAGGACGTTACCCCCCATTTTATGGGCGATTAACTGCGCTCCATAGCATACGCCTAAAACCGGGATGCTCTTAAATGAATTAAAATCTACATCCGGTGATCCATTGTCTCTAACAGAGCATGGACTACCTGATAAAATAACCCCTTTAATATCTTCCTCAATGGGGGGTATTTTGTTAAACGGATGAATTTCACAATAGACATTCAATTCCCTTACCCTACGAGCTATCAGTTGCGTGTATTGAGAACCAAAATCCAGGATGAGAATCTTTTGAGGCATGCTGCAAAGATAACAGAAGGCGGGAATTGGGCATTAGTAATTGATGATTGATCTTGGGGTAGACCATGTCATTTGCATCGCAGGAGGCATATTATGTTTCCTTACCGCCCACCGCTTTTTAACAGCATCTGGCCAAGATCTGATTAAAAAGTCATCAACATGAGCCCTATTTGAAACCCAAGTCCCGAAAAATTATTGTAATTAAACTTTTCACTCTTGTTAGTCGAGTAATCGTAATGGATCGCTGCCATTATACCAAGAGACCCCCGTTCAGTAAACCGGTATAAAATCCCCGCTTCTGGCCGGGCGAGAAATCCCCATGATCGTTCAGAATCATCGTAGATATTATAATACAATACATACTCGTTTGTATTGGCGCCCACGCCCAGACCGGCATACGGGAAAAAACGCTCCTCGTCGGGATTTTTAAAATAATATTGACCGCTGACCACGGCCGAATAGGAATATAAATACCGGAAGTAATCGGTTGTAATAGCGCCTGTCGGATTTTCAATGGTTGCCGTAGGCACATATTGATCAAAATTAGACCACCCAACATCCAGACCCGCGGAAAAATTAGGATTTATAAATCCTCTGTATCCGATCTTCCCTCCGGCCGCACTGATGTCTTCAATCCATTTTGTGTTAGACAATGGCTTGTTCACATCCAGGTTGACATAAATATATTTTTCCTGACCCCTCAATACGATGGATGAAAGAAAAAATAGCAAGAACATTATTCTGGACATCATTATTTCCCGATATAAGGTGATTGAATAAAAGCCTGATTGATAGCATCGGTTGATTGAGCACTTCGGTCAATAGTGCTATACACATCCCCCATATAAGCATCCCAGACAACCTTCACCTTGTTATCCGGGGTTTTGTTTTTTATGTCTACCAATTCAACAATCAGCACCCCTGTATTGTATGCATAGGTATTGATATATGGATAAGAATAATAGGAACCATATCCATAGTAACCTGAGTAATAACTCCCTGAATTTCCATAGTAGTTAGGGTACACCACCTGTTGAAATACGTTGAAATCATTTACCACCATCACATTCACACCAATATCAGGGTTTTCATTGCGCTTAACACGCACATAACCTCTGCCTTCAAGATTTTCATTGATAGCACTAAGAACCTCGCGCGGGAAACTGCTGGTTGGCGATGTAATAATTGTATCGGACGAATTATTGGAAACAAACCCAACAGTATCCGTAGGAATTGCATAGGTCAAATATGCGCTGAAGTTCGCATTTGGATCATAGTTGGTCGACACCACCATCTGGTCGATCAGTTCTGCCGTATCAGGTTCGGTTTGACACGACCATACAATTGAACTTATCAGAAGTAAAACGAAAAATTGAATTCTCTTCATGTTTGTTATAACGACCATAAGGTTCATTATGGTATAATGATTAGACCCATTTTACGTGAAAAAAGTTTACTTTGATTGTGAAAAAGTTATGCCGATGACTTTGAAGTGGCACGGAAACAATCCGCTCTGGTAGTCAGCCGGTATCGGACATGGTTTTCGCGCCAGAATTCACAGCACCAGTCCTATCCCGAATAAAAGTACAAACAACAGGGTGGAAAGGGCCATTTGTTTTAAGTACGGGTCAAGCGCCTCGGAAGGTTTCGCGCTGACACTCATACCGTTTCTAATAAACAACGGTATGGTTACCAGGAAAATAAATTGCCAGGGCGAAGTATACTTCAAAACAGTATAAACAATGGCAAAGGAAATACCGGAAATTAATAAGAGCCAGTGATAATGAATGGCCGTGGATCGACCCATCCGAACGGGAAGGGAAAATTTTCCGGCGAGCTTATCCGATTCTATGTCGCGGATGTTGTTGATGTTTAACACGGCAACCGAGAATACACCGAGGCTCATTGCCGGGAATGCTTCGTACCATGAAATGGTTTTTGAAAATAAATAATAAGAACCCATTACGCCAACCAGCCCAAAAAAGATCAAAACAGAAATGTCTCCCAATCCCTGATATCCATAGGGTTTTCTTCCGACAGTGTACGTAATGGCCGCCGCTATACTCAGCAACCCCAACGATAAAAAAACCAGGAGGGCCCTCCAGTTAAACCCAAAAGAAGTGAAAAGCAGCACTATGCCACTGGTAAGACTTAATAACACAAAAAGAAAAACTGCGGCCCGCATAGCACCAGCACTGATCTTACCTGACTGCACTGCCCTTGAAGGGCCTTTGCGTTCGATGCTATCAGCACCATGAACTGAATCCCCATAATCATTTGCCAGATTTGAAAGGATTTGTAAAAAGACCGTAGTGAGTATACACAATAGAAAAATATTCCATCGGAAGGCGCCGGCATCAAAAGCTAAAAATGCGCCCATCGCAATGGAGGCCAAAGCCAGCGGCAATGTTCTTAACCGGAAAGCTTGAATCCAATGCTGCATGGTTTTAATGCCTGATGCGTTTTACGATAACTTCATCCAAGGGACTTACTTTCGGTCCAAAAAAACCGGTGACATCGCCCGTTTTATTCACGAGGTATTTGCAGAAATTCCAACTTGGGTTCTTTCCGGATTTTGCGGTCAGCCATTGGTAAAGCGGATGCTGATCCTTTCCTTTTACGGAGATTTTCTCGAACATCTGAAAAGTAACGCCATAATTCTTCTGACAAAAACTGGCGATCTCTTCATTGCTTCCCGGTTCTTGCCAAAGAAAATTATTAGAAGGGAACCCCAGGATGGTGACTTCATGACCATGCATCTCCTGCAATTTTTGCAGGGTCTCAAACTGCGGAGTATACCCACATTTTGACGCGGTATTTACAATCAAAAGATTCTTGCCTTTGTAACGCTGAAAATCAATGGCAGGACCTTCAAGGGAATTGATTTTCATCTCATAAAGGGATCCGGCAACTTTCTGATTGGGTGATGAAGATAACTTTTCCGACAACCACGCGAATACGCCCATGTAAAGAGTCAGTTTAAAATCACGCTGATCAGAGCGCGCTGGTAATTTCCTTGTCTAAGGGTTTAACCTTGGAGGGAAAAAACTTTACCGTACCATCTGGCTTAACAAGAAATTTACAAAAGTTCCAGGAGGGTTCCTGGCCTGTCTTCTCTTTCAGCCATTGGTACAGGGGATGCTGATCTGCTCCTTTCACGGATATTTTTTCAAACATTTGAAATTTAACCCCGTAATTTTTTTTACAGAAATCAGCAATTTCCAGGCTGGTTCCTGGCTCCTGTGATCCAAAGTTGTTGGCAGGGAAACCCAACACCACTACTTTATCACCGAACTCTTCGTGCAATTTTTCCAGGTCCCCGTATTGGGGCGTGAATCCGCATTTGGAGGCAACATTCACAATCAGTAAACTTTTGCCTTTGTACCGGGCAAAATCAATTTCCTCGCCCTCGAGGGAATTCATCTTGAAGTCATAGATGGTTTGTGGGGGTATCGACAATGTGAACAGAAAGAAGATCGCAAAAATTTTCATATAATATTTTTTTACTTGTATTGGGTTAGTGCAGTTTCAAATTTCTCTTTTAATGGGCGAAGAAACAATATATCAGCTTACATTTTTTCGGGTACCTGTATACCTAGTAAGGCCATACTTTTTTTAATGGTCGAAGCAACACACTCAGAAAGCGCTATTCTGAATTGCATTTTCGCGGCATCGGTTTCATTGAAGATGGGGATGCTCTGATAAAACTGATTGTATGTCTTCGCTAATTCATATACAAAATTGGCTACTATGGCGGGGGAGTAATCCCGCGCTGCCTCCCTTATCTTATTTTCAAAAAGTACGAGCACCTGAACCACCTGGGTTTCGGCTGGTTCCAGCATAGTGATATTCTCAAATGGAAGGTCCTTCAGGTTTATACCGAGGCTTTCTCCTTTGCGCAAAATGGCTTTGATCCTTGCGTGGGTATACTGAACAAAAGGGCCTGTAAAACCCTGCAGCTGAATGGACTCGTTAGGATCAAAGAGCATCCGTTTTTTAGGATCGACTTTAAGCAGGAAAAATTTCAGGGCGCCTAATCCAATCATTTCAAATAGTTGTTTGGCTTCTGCATCCGAAACATCGTCAAGTTTTCCCAGTTCCCTGGTCTGCCGCTCGGCTTCCTGGAGCATCTGTTCCATAAGGTCATCAGCATCCACCACGGTTCCTTCCCGCGACTTCATTTTTCCGGAAGGAAGGTCCACCATTCCATACGACAAATGGTAACAACGCTTGGCCCATCCGTAACCAAGTTTCTCCAGTATCCGGAAAAGAACTTTAAAGTGATATTCCTGTTCATTCCCAACGGTGTAAACCTGGCCCGTGATTTCTGGAAAATCCCTGAATCGCAGGATAGCGGTACCAATATCCTGAGTCATATAAACGGAGGTACCATCTGATCGCAGGAGAAGTTTTTGATCCATTCCATCAGCGGTAAGGTCGACCCAAACGGAACCATCTTCTTTCCTGAAAAAAACGCCACTTTCAACACCTCTCATTATTTCCTCCTTACCGAGAAGATACGTTTGGGATTCGTAATAAAGCTTTTCGAAATCCACTCCCATCTTTTTGTACGTGGCTTCAAATCCTTCATAAACCCAGCCATTCATCATTTTCCAGAGTGTGACTATTTCAGGATCCTTTTGCTCCCACTGCTGCAGCATATCCACGGCAAGTTTCATAATGGGAGTTTGTTTGCCAGCCTCCTCTTCAGAAGCACCTTTTTCAACAAGGGCCTTGATCTGTGTTTTGTAAACCTTATCAAAGGTAACGTAGTACTTCCCCACAAAATGATCCCCTTTTATCCCAGTATTGGCGGGGGTTTCTCCATCACCATATAATTTCCACGCGGCCATGGATTTACAGATATGAATTCCGCGGTCATTTATGATTTGCACCTTATGCACTGTGTAACCATTCGCCTTATAAATTTCGGCAACACTCCACCCTAAGAAATTATTACGAAGGTGACCCAGGTGAAGGGGCTTGTTGGTGTTGGGCGAAGAATATTCGACCATAATCTGCTCCCCTGATGCAGGCAGTTGGCCATAGGAAGGGTTGGAAAAAATATCCTTCAGGGTTTCCACCCACACGTTATCATGTAAAGTCAGATTCAAAAAACCTTTTACGACATTGTATTCTTTTACAAACGCGGAGTTGGCGAGGAGATAATCTCCAATGTATGTGGCGATTTCTTCCGGTTTTTTTCGGGTGACTTTCGTCAGGGGAAAACAAACCAATGTATGAGAACCTGCAAATTCCTGGTTAGTGGGTTGAATCTGCAAATGTTCGATTTGTTGATTAAACAAAACCGAAAGGGCTTTTTGTATTTCAGATCGGAGTGTAAAATCAATGGTCATCGTACAAACTAATATTTAGGCCACTAAGGCACACCAAGAAAATTTAATAACTTTTCGTCTCCGCAGGATCTCCTGTCTCAGAATCTCTGAGGTTTCGCGAGTACGTATTGTACGGAAATGTGAGTTGACATTAAAAGATCGATCTTCGAAGCCGCAGCGTTTTCGAGACGAGAGACCCTGCGGAGACGGATTCCTGCATACAGTGTGCCTTAGACATACGGCTCGCAAGAATAATCCAACACGTTATCACCATTCCATGATATAAGCAAACATAAGGGGCGCAACAATGGTCGCATCCGACTCAATAATAAACTTCGGAGTATCGATACTGAGTTTACCCCACGTTATTTTTTCATTTGGAACTGCACCCGAGTATGAACCATAGCTAGTAGTCGAATCACTAATTTGACAAAAATAGCTCCAGTAAGGAGTACTATCCCTTTCAAGATCCTGGTGTAACATCGGCACGACGCAGATCGGAAAATCCCCGGCAATGCCACCCCCTATCTGAAAAAATCCGATGCCCTTGTCACCCGCATTTTTCGTATACCATTCGGCAAGGAAGGTCATATATTCAATACCACTTCGTACCGTAATGGGTTTTAATTCACCGGTCACACAATAGGAGGCAAAAATATTACCCATGGTGGAGTCTTCCCAACCAGGCACAACAATGGGTAGATTTTTTTCTGCGGCCGCGACCATCCAGCTGTTTTTCGGATCGATCTGATAGTATTGCTTCAGCACGCCGCTGTTAAGCATTTTATACATATACTCATGAGGGAGGTAGCGTTCGCCTTTATCGTTGGCGTCTTTCAACAGGGCAAAAA
>JBDSIM010000281.1:0-36980 GCA_039917935.1 Cyclobacteriaceae bacterium
GAACAAATCATATGATGTGGCTATTAAGGCAGTTTCTTCGATGGCCGATGCCTCTAAAGACGCCGGTGAATATCATAGCCAGGTGCAGAAAGTGACCAAAAATCTTGCTGCATTGAATTCAGTATATGAAATGGAGTTGAAGGATGCCGATAGCCATGTTAAAAACATGAATAAGTTTTATGAAAGTTTAACCGGTGCAATGACTGGTCTTTCAAAAGTTGGCGATAACACAGCAAAGTTCACTTCTGAACTCGGTAAATTAACCGATAACATTACAGCGCTAAACAGAGTTTATGGCAGCATGCTCACTGCTATGAAAGGCGGCGCTAACTAATTAATATTTGATTTGAACTAATATTCTAATAATAAACGAATATGGCAGGCGGTAAGGAAACACCAAGGCAGAAGATGATCGGGATGATGTACCTAGTACTCACCGCACTTCTGGCCTTACAGGTAAGTAGCGCAGTCCTGGAAAAATTTGCGATCATTAACGAAACCATGCTCACCTTCAATGAAGCGAGTAGCGGAAAAAATGCGGCAACTTTAAATCAAATCGTGAGGGAGGCAGGTAAAAGCCAAAACGCGCGTGTGGTAAATGCCCGGGAGAACGCCCAAAAAGTAAGAACGCTTACGCAAACTACTTTGGCGAGCATTGAAAAAGTTAAGGTCGAGATGATGAAGCAGTCGAATACAGATAGGATCAATGAGGGTCTTATCAATGACCATAGCTCGAAAGTTGCTTCCATGATGATTTCAACGCCGGCAGGTAAGAATTTTGAGGATCTCTTAAACGCTTACGTGAAAGAATTACAAACGCTTTCTGGAAAAGATTTTCCAACCCTTGCGAGACGTCCTAAAGATATGCCTCTTTTTGCGGCTGATGAAGATCATGCGAATAAGGACTTCTTAACTTTTACTTTTGAAAGTACGCCTGCTATCGCGGCGCTTACATCAGTAACCCAGATTCAGACCGAAATCCTGGATTACGAAACAAGGGCATTGGATAAACTTTTGGCTGATGCCGGTATTGGTAAAGTGAGTTTTGATAACATGGTACCGATGGTTCGGACCAAGTCATCAGTCGTTGCGGCAGGCGCAAGCTATGAAGCTGATTTATTTATATCAGCGTCATCTTCTTCTTTTGTTCCCGAAATGTATAAAGACGGTGCGAAACTTGAGTTGTTCAACGATCCTTCCGGCGTGAAAATGGGTAAGGTTAAATTCACTGCCACAGGCGGAGGATACGATCCTAAAACCTTACTGGCAAAGAAAACTTTCAGCGCACAGATTAAACTTCCTGATACAACGTTAACCCAGATAGTGGAATATTTCGTTGCACAACCAGTTATCAAAGTTACCACTGGTAATGCGCCTTTACTTTATATGAATTGTGGCAATACGGTTAATATTGAAGTACCTGCGCTTGGCACGGATTACAATCCTTCCTTCAGTGCAAAAGGTGCTACGATTATTAAAGGTGATAAACCCGGCCGTGTAACCATCGTGCCTACCGAACGTAAAATTTCCGTTTCAGTAAGTAATGCCGGAACCTTCCTTGGTACTCAGCCTTTTGACGTAAAGCCCATTCCTCTTCCCCGCTATATCATCAGAGACAACTCTGGGAAAGAAGTGGATAAGAAAAACGGTGTAAAAGGAAGCTCATTAACCGGATTAAGAGTTGTTCCTGAGGCCGATGCAAACTTTAAGGAAGAAGTTCCGAAGGATGCTGTCTACAGGATCAGAAGCATGGAAGTCATTCATGCACGTGGAGCATCTCCGGTTAATCGGATGAATGCATCCAATGAAGTGCTGGACTTAGGTGCGTGGAGAGCTCAGTTTAAACCCGGTGACAGGATCGTTATAGAAATAAAAACGGTGACGAGGAGAACGTATCAGGGGCAGGACGAAAAAGTTGAAGTAAGGAACGAAGTGCATAATGTGACTATTCAATAATCAATTTATGGTAAAGAAATTTGTAAGTATTGGTCTTCTTTCACTTGTCTCCACATTCGCCTGGGCACAAGCTGAAGTTGAATCAAGCGAGGTGGCGAGTGAATATCGCGCCGAACTTGAGGAACAGTACAACCCCAATTCAATCAATCCTATACCCAAATACGAGCATCATTATAAGCGCCGGGTATGGAGAACAATTGATCTGTATGAAAAACAGAATAAAGGTTTCTTTTCAAACAATGGTGAAATCACCAGGCTCATTGTTGATGCTGTCAGATCTGGTGAAATTCCGGATGTGTATGCCTCTGATTCCTTAACCACTAAGGTAAGCAAGGAAGAATTTCTGGGCAGGCTGGTGCAAACCGCGGGCGCAATGTATGATGCGTGGGATCCTACCCGGACCTGGTACACGGATGAAATTGCTAGCTATAACGGTAAAAATTACAGGGTTCTAGTCGATAATACAGGGAAAAATCCCGAGACTTCACCAGATGATTGGGCCGCCACTTCCGAAGGAAAAGCAGCCGATTATCTTCCGCGTGACATGAATATCCTGCGTTTGGTAGAAGATGTTATTTTTGACAAAAGAAGATCGCGTTTATATTACGACATGCAGGCTGTACAGATTATCGTTCCGGGCTCTAAAACTACTACGCAGGTAGACGAAGAGTTGGGATGGTTTAAGTACAAAGACCTGGAGAAAGTTTTTAGAAATCACCCCTCAAAAGCGGTTTGGTTTAACAGGCAAAATACTGCACAGAATAAGAACTTTGCCGACGCTTTTCTGTTGCGTCTTTTCCATGGTACTATCAGGAAGATAGAGAACCCTGACGATGAGACCATTTTTGAGATCTATACAGCCAATGGAAAGACCTGGAAGGAAGCTGTTTGGGCAACTGAATGGGCTGAACTCGAGTTGATGGAGAAAGAACACAATCTATGGGAGTTCTAAGAAGTTGCACAATGTATAAAGCATAAAAGAGATTTCGGTCTCTTTTTTTTTGGAATGAATTGCAAAGGATGATGGTTAAGTCATGTTCTTTACAATGCGGGCTTTTGATTTGCCAATAAGTGTTTCAAGTTCCTCAAAGTGCGCTTCCCGAATTTTCTTTACTGATTTAAAATGCCGTAACAGCTTATTAGCCGTACTTCTGCCGATCCCTTGAAGCTCTTCAATTTCAGTTTTGATCTGTGACTTGCTTCTTTTCTGACGGTGGAAATTTATGGCAAACCTATGAGCCTCATCGCGTACCTGTTGCAGCAGGAGCAATCCGGGTGACTTTTTATTGATATGTAAAGGAATGGGATCTTCAGGATAATAGATTTCTTCCAATTTTTTGGCAATGCCAGCAATAGTCACTTTGCCATATATACCGGTCTCTTTCAAAGCTTCGCATGCACTGCTGAGTTGTCCTTTCCCACCATCAATCAAAATCAGATCCGGCAGTTGTCCTGCTTCCTCAAGAATTCTTTTATACCTGCGACCGACAATCTCCTTCATTGATGCAAAATCATCTGAACCGGTAACGGTCTTGATATTATAATGGCGATAATTTTTTTTGTCCGGTTTAGCATTGACGAATCGCACCATTGAGGCAACAGGTGTAGTTCCCTGGAAATTCGAGTTATCAAAGCACTCAATTACCAGAGGTAAAGCAGTAAGGTGGAGATCCTTTTGCAGGATGGCCAGGACTTCCAGGAATTTTGATTTTTTTCCTTCCCGTAGGATTTCCTTCTCATTCTTCAACTCCAGCGCGTTCTTCAGTGAGAGGCTGATTAGTTTTCTTTTATCACCTATCTTAGGAATTATATTTTCCGCATCTTCTTCCAATAAACTGATAGGCACGTTGCTGTAAACTATTTTATTGTTTCCTATACGTAACTCCTGTGCCGCAAAGGCCAGCAGGTCTTCATCTGGTTCATCGAGTTTCTTTTTTACTTCTACTGATTTTGAAAAGACAATAGCCCCTTCCTTTATCTGAAGATAATTGATGTAGCCATATTCTTCGATACTGGCGATGGTCAGCACATCAATGTTTGTAAGGGCGCGATTAACAACCGTTGATTTGGATTGAAAACGTTCGAGCGTGTTGAGTTTTTCTTTGTACCGCTGGGCCTTTTCAAACTCCATATTTGTCGCTACATCCTGCATTTGTGTTTTGAAATACTGGTGGACGATACTTACATCGCCTTTGAGAATATTTCTGGCTTGTTCTATTTCCTCGCGATACATTTCTTCACTTTGCGATCCAATGCAGGGAGCTTTACAATTTCCAATGTGGTATTCGAGACAAACCTTAAATTTTTGCTGTTCAATATTCTGTTGGTTCAGCAAGAGGCTGCAGGTTCGGATGGAGTATAATTTACGTATCAGGTCCAGAACGTTCTTCATTGCTGAAACACTCGAATAAGGACCAAAATATTCGCCCTGGCTTGGGGAATACTTTCGCGTGTAGATTATTCTTGGAAAGCGTTCCTTGAGAATGCAGAGGTAGGGAAAGGTTTTATCGTCCTTTAGAAGGATGTTGTATTTTGGTTGGTTTTGCTTGATGAAATTGTTCTCAAGAAGCAGCGCATCAAATTCAGTATCAGAAACCGTGTATTCGATACTCCTGATTTCAGAAACCAACCGCAAAGTTTTACGGTTGACGCCCGCCGCTTTAGTAAAGTAGCTGGTTACGCGTTTTTTAAGATTCTTTGCTTTCCCAATGTAAATCAACTCTCCCTCCGCATTGTGAAACCGGTAAACCCCGGGCGAATCGGGTAAGCGTTGGATAGCCTCTTTCATATCGGCCATACATTCTTCTTAATTGAAATCGTCCAGTGTAATTTCTTTCAATTCCACTTCTGTTGAATCAGAAGTAGAATACTCAGAACAATTAAGGGTCATATCAAGGCTGCTATTAGGTCTTTTGAAAAAACCTTTACCGTAACCTACTTCCGGGTTTTCGTAAACCTTAACCATATATTTGTCCCAGATAGGCCGGGCTGTTTTTCCTCCCTGGCCAAAAAACCATGAAGGGAAGTGAATGCTCCGCTCATCTCCACCAACCCACACACCGGTAACGAGGTTATGTGTCACCCCCATGTACCAGCCATCTGATGCGTTGTCGGTGGTTCCGGTTTTTCCTCCGATTTCATTGTCGACTTTTAACGAATAACTCAGGCTCCTGGAAGTCCCTCCTTCCTCTTCAACACCACCTTGAAGCATATAGATCATTTTATAGGCAGTTTTTTCGTCCATTGCCTGACTGGTTTTAGGGACAAACGTTTCTATTACATTCCCGTTCTTATCCTCTATTCGAGTAATAAAGTAGGGTTTTGTATATATACCCTGGTTTACAAAACTACAGTAAGCGGAAACCATATCGTGCAAAGTCACATCACTGGTTCCAAGACATAAAGATGGAACCGCTTCAAGGTGAGTGGTAATGCCCAGGCGTTGGGCGAAGTCTACAACGTTTTGTGGTTTAACATGATCGATGAGTTGGGCGCTGATCGAATTAATTGAACGGGCCATGGCCTGGCGAAGATTATATTTTCCACCTTTTCCATAATCACCCTCCGCATTTTTCGGATACCACGTTCCACCTGAAACTTTAATGACCGGAGAAATATCCAACAATTGATAACAAGGAGAATATCCATCCTCAATAGCTTTTCCATATACGAATGGTTTGAAAGTTGATCCGGGCTGGCGGGTGGATTGTTTTACGTGATCATATTTGAAATACTTGTGATCAATTCCCCCCACCCAGGTTTTGATAGCACCCGTTCCAGGATCCATTGACATTTGCCCGGATTGTAAAAAACGATTATAGTACCGCAAGGAATCCATCGAACTGAAAAGTGTATCGCGGTCACCTTTCCAGCTAAAGACAGTCATGGGCTTTTTTAACTTCAGCATGATGTCGACTGAGTCTGATTTTTCCCCATACTTTTCCACCAGCGTTTTGTAGGCCAGGGTTTTCTTTATTTTGCGCTGTAAAAAGTTTTTGATCTCGTGGCCATCATCATCCACCCATGGTTCACTGCCTTTTAGTTTCCATTGGCTGGTAAACTCCGTTTGTAAAAGGGCCATATGCTCGATCATCGCCTGTTCCGCATATTGTTGCATGCGGCTATCAATCGTGGTGTATATTTTTAATCCTGACTCCCAGAGATCATAGCCATGTTCTTTGCTCCAGGCCATTAAATGGCTGGTGAGGATAGATCTGAAATAGGTGGCAATGCCTTTGTTTTGATTTTGCACCAAATATTGCAGTTCAATCGGCAAAGACTTGATGGAGTCGTAGCTGCGTTGATTTTCAATATACCCGTGGCCAAGCAGCTTTCTTAAAACTTCATTGCGTTTCTGAAGTGAATTGTTGGGGTTTCGCTGCGGATTATACAATGAGGGTGCCTGAAGCATTCCAACAAGCACTGCGGACTCCTGAATATTGAGACTGTCCGGTTGTTTATTAAAATAAGTTTCCGCTGCCACCTTAATTCCATACGCATTGCTGCTGAAATCACTGGTATTTAAATACATGGTGATAATTTCTTCCTTCGTAAAGTTTTTTTCCAACTGAATGGAAATGATCCATTCTTTTGTTTTCTGGATAATCCTGCGGGGTAATTCACCTAGCCTGGAGAAGTGACCATCCAGTTCGGGGTTTATAGTATAGAGATTTTTGGCAAGTTGTTGTGTAATGGTACTTCCACCACCTGCGGAATTAAAAGTCAGGATGCCCCAGAAAACCCGGGGATACGCCCAAAAATCCATCCCTGCATGATCGTAAAACCGATGGTCTTCTGACAAAAGTAAGGTATTCACCAGATCAGGCGATAGCTGATCATAGTTTACCTGGCTGCGGTTATAACGAAAGTAGCGACCTAGCGAAACCCCGTCTGCTGAGATCAACTCAGAGGATAAGTCGTTCTGAGGATTCTCAATGGCAGCATAACTTGGCATTCCGCCAAACAAACCGAAAAGATCAATACTGACAGCGTAGACATATAAGGGCGCACTGATGATTATGGAAAGGAATACAATCCAGATACCTTTCACCGCTTTGCCGAACCATGGCTTTTGAAGAACAAGCGGGTTACTGATTTTTTGTCTGATAATTTTTCTCGAAGAAACGGATGTATTCATTCAGGCCTTTGGTTCTGTAGAAGATGTCGAAGTTTTCTTTTGTGATGACAAAATTATCGAATTTATGGTTTCGTAGGTCTGCTATACCCGGTAGGTTTTCGGTGAATGTTTGGAAATATTCTTCAGCCGTGCTTTTTCCCTGCAAATCGGAAACAAAAGTGATCGCATAGTCATCGTTTAATACCATATTACTGGTCTTCAAACCTAGTTTGGTGAATTGTGATTCGTTAAAATAGGAAAGAGCAGATGACGCCAATTCGCCGATTTCGTCCTTTTGCTGATAAACGATCACAAAATAATGGGTTTCATCGAATGAAGAAATGAACTGAATTCCCTTCCGTTTTTCTTCGGACTGTTGAAACTCATGGGAAGTATCCAACAATTTTTTAGCATACTTTGCCAGGTCAGTTTCAGGATAATTTTTAATAAACTCCTGTAGGGAAAATTGATACCTGGTGATATCTTCCTTTTCACCAATGATAAGGATTTCAAGAAGTTTCAGTGTGGGATAAAAAGAAGTTTCTCCTAGCTGAAAAGCGTTTTGAAGGATCACATTGGCGGAATCGTACTCACCGGACAAAAAGATATGATAGGCCTCCTTGTAAAACAATTTTTGTTTTTCTGCTGCCTGGCTTGATTCCTGCAGATAATCCGGATTCAGTAAAATCTTGGCAAACGTAGAACCCGGATGTTTTGAGGTTAGCTGTTGAGCATAGCTGGCAGACTTTGTTGAATCAGATACTTTAGAAATTAAATACAGTGTATACAATACTTCGGGTTCATATAAGGAATTTGGGAAGCGATCTAAAAGCAGCGTATAAATATCGATAGCATTTTTTTTCTCCTCCAGTTTAAAATTATAGATATCACCCAGTTTAAAATAAGCGTCCTCTATTTTTGACAGCGCCGCTTGCCGCGCAGCCTCCGTGCGGGGGATTTGTTTTTCGAGGCCCGTAAATGCCGCTTCTACCGGATCGATCCCTTCTGGCACGTCCGTTGTTCGCACATCCGATGAGGCTGCGGTGGTTGAATCATTCGTGGCGATGTTGTTGTTAAAGGACGAAGCTATTTTTTGCGCCCTACGCCAATTGTCCTCCAGCTTAATATCGCCCCAAACTTTTTTGAATTCTGCGGGGCCAACACCCATTGAGGCTGGGTTTCCAAAATACCAATCAGTGGCCACAATATTTGTTTGTTCATCAGAATCGAAAACATTGTCGGAAGAAATGCTTTCAATTTCCACACGATTAGATCCCTTTTTTTTCTTCCCCGCTTTTAATACCGCGATTTTTTTTTCCGAGGTAAGCACCGAATCTACTTTCTTGCGTAAGGTAACGGAATCCAGGTTTGAAAGGTTTAGTAAACTGTCCTGCCACTGAACGGTTTTTAAATGTTTAACAAAATCGTTGAGTATTTCCTGACGTGCTTTGATGGTGGCATAGCCTTCATAGTCTTGGGGTAGCGCTGAAATTGCGCTGTCGTAGTAAGCTTGAGATAACTCGTAATTCTTAAGCGTATCATAATAAATTTCTCCCAGCTTAAGATAGGCTTCGCCTTGAATTTTTTTATTGTTCCCGCTTCTTACCGAGCGGTTAAGAAAGTGAATGGCTTCTTTTGTATCATCCTGCTTGAGTTCAAAAATTCCCATCTCGTAATAAATCTTATCTCTGAACTCCTTATTTTTTGAATCCTTAAGCAATTTTTTAAATGATTTGCGTGCGCCATTAACATCACGGTTTCGTGATATTTCGGTAACCTGCGCCATGTAAAGCCGGGCATAAAAGTCCACCTCATATTCTGGATTTGTAGAAAGACATTTTTTATAATAATTATAGGCCTCAGATTCAAATCCAAGCTTTTGATAGACTTGCCCAATGACAAAATAGATTCTGCCACGTCTGTCGCTTTTTTTTAAAAAATCATCTGCACGCGTAAGACTGCGAACCATCTGATCATAATCATTTTGCCATTGATAGTAATAGGCCTTTTCTAATAGAAACTTCTTTTGGTTACTTCTATTCAGCTTGACCTTTTCAAGATAATCCATCGCGGCCAAAGCATTGTTAAACTCCTTATGTTCGATATAGGTCCGTATGAGGTTGATGATAGCGAGATGTTTGGCATTCTTGTCTTTAGAATTTGTATTAACAAATTTAAATGTCTGAATAGCGTTACCCCAATCCAGGCTATACATGCGGGCCTTTCCTACGAGAATATAGCCATCGTCAACCCATTTACTGTTGGGATGACGCTGAATAGCAATGCTGGCCATCTTTACTGCTTCCTGGATCTCTTTGTCGAAACCTTTAGCCAGGGTTGAATCGAACGACGGGTAGAGTTTAAGGATCCGGTTGTAGTCATCCTGATGGCTTGTAAGGATGATCTGTTCAACTTTCTCAATTTCGCCGAGCGCGTAGTAATATCCATTAAAATGGGCCGTTGTGTTATGATAAGCCTTGCTGGTCCAGGTGTTTCTTTCTGAGGAACAGGAAATAAGCAGTGAAAAAGCCAGAAAACCGTATATCAGCGAATTCTTCAAGTGTGACGAATTAATTACTTAAGAACGCAAAATTCTGAAAATCCATATTATTATTAGGGAGAATATCTAATTTTGTCCAAAAGCCATCCTTTTGAAAGCAAAAAAAACCTTATCGAGTGCGCTTACTACCCGGTACCAGTTAATCATTCGCAATGAGGAAAATTTTGCTGAAAAGACAAGCGTAGGTTTCACCTATTCAAAATTAATCCTTTTTTCATTTTTGCTATTCATTACGGTTTTCGGAATGAGTTTGTTTTTGGTTGAAACAGTGTTAGAAAAATGGTTCGATCCAAAATATGAGCAAATGGTTTTGAACCAGCAGTTGTACGGATTAGCCCTAAAGGTTGATTCGCTCGCCCTTGAGGTTGACCAAAAAGACCGGTTTATCGCCAACTTTCAGCGGGTTCTCAGTGGGGATACGAGTGATTACAAAAATACTTCCGAATATTTGGAGGGAGAAGCTCAGCCGCTTAATCGTCCAGCGAAATTACAAATTGAATCTACCGATTCAGCCTTCAGAAAGGATTTTGAAAAGTCTGATTTGTCATTGATTACCCTGGCCAATGTGAAAAGGCGCGAGTTGCAGGAATCCTTTTTCTTCTCCCCGATTTCCGGGTTTATCTCCGATCGCTATAATGTTAAAAAAGGCCATTTTGGTGTGGATGTCGTATCCAAGACGAATGAGCCTGTAAAGTGTATTGCCGATGGCACGGTGTTGTTTTCATCATGGACGCAGGATGCGGGATATGTCGTGATGATTCAGCACAGCGCCAACCTGATTTCTGTATATAAGCACAATGCCGAACTTTATAAAAAAGTTGGTACATTTGTTAATGCCGGTGAAATCATTTCAATCGTTGGAAATAGCGGAGAATTGACGAATGGCCCACATTTACATTTCGAATTATGGTATAACGGAAATTCCCTGAATCCAGAAGAATTTGTCACTTTTTAAACTAAAATTTTATGTTCACCACCAAAGAAGAAAAACGCGTAGCCGATGAAATCAGCAACTCGAGCAACACGATAGGTAAAGGAACCTTTTTAGAAGGCAACGTTGAAACATACGGAAATATCAGGATTGAAGGAAAAGTTACCGGAAACGTTAAATCGAAATCCAAAGTAGCCTTAGGCCCCTCTTCCCTGGTCCAGGGAAATGTGATCGCCCAGAATGCCGACCTGGAAGGGGAAGTTAAAGGAAAAATCGAAGTAGCAGAATTACTGGTCTTAAAAGCCACAGCCGTTATCCACGGCGATATAGTCACAGGCAAACTGGTTGTGGAACCCGGAGCCGTATTCAATGGCACCTGCAAAATGGGAGCAGCTGTGAAGGAAATTAAAATAGCAGAAAATGGTAGCGCGACCAGAACCCTCACCCCTCAGCAAGAAGTCAAATCGATATAATAGCGCCTTAAAGTACAGCGGGCTTGCCATTCAATTATTGGTGACGATCGGCGTTTGTGGATGGGCGGGGCACAAAGCCGATCAATATCTCGGTTACAAGTACCCCGTCTTCATGTTAACATTAGGGTTTCTTGGCTTTGCAGGTATTATGTACCAGATTTACAAGTCCATTAACCGCCCCTCTTAATTGAATCGTTTTTTCATTGCCATTTCAGGAGTGGTTTTCGCAATCCTGGTATCGGGAAGGATTGCCTTTAAATCGGGATGGATCATAACATTACCTTCCTTTTTTTATGAAACTACCCTGCTTGTGGCCTGCCTTACCGGGGTTATTTTTATTTACCTTTTCAAATCCAATAATCCATCTTTTTTTGTTCAGCTTTATTTGCTTTCCATGACGGTAAAGCTCCTTGCATGCCTGGGTTATAATCTTTTTATGATGATTGAGGACAGGCCTGGAGGGGTGATGAATGTACTGTATTTCCTGTTCAATTATTTCGTCTTTACGTTTCTTGAGATTGCATTTTTATACAGGAAAATTTCCGACAAACGTTGATCGTGAACCACGGCGAAATTTATATAAAACATCATTTTTTTGTGGATGTATAATTAATACCTTTGCGGTCGGATTTTAAAAACCCCGTAAAAAGCCGAAATGATTGCCTTTTTGAAATATTTAAGCCGCTTTTTTCTGCTGTTAGTACTATTTTTTGGAGCGCAATTTTCAGCAGCCGGGCAAGGTCATCAAGCGGGGGTCGCCGCAGAAAAATTGAATGTCAGTGATCTCATTATTCACCATGTTTTGGATGATCATGTCTGGCATTTTGCGGATGGATTAGTACTGCATTTGCCCATCATAGTTTACTCGTCAGAAAAAGGTCTGGATATATTTTCATCTGCGAACTTTTATGATGCCCACCATCGCATTGTTCCTTTTGATGGATATAAACTTGATCACAATCACATTTACCTGGAAGATTCGGAAAAAGCCGTTTTTGACCTTTCGATTACGAAAAATGTCGCGATGCTTTTTATCAATGCTGCGTTAATGCTATTGGTTTTTACAAGTGTTGCCAGGTCTTATAAAAAGAATCAAGGCAGAGCACCAAAGGGTTTGGCTTCATTTTTTGAACCCGTGATATTGTTTGTCAGGGATGAAATTGCAAAACCGAATATTGGCCATGGCTATCAAAGGTTTTTCCCTTATCTGTTGACCCTGTTCTTTTTCATACTATTTGGAAATTTGTTGGGGCTCATACCTGGCGCTGGAAATCTAACAGGAAATATTGCCGTTACAATGGTGCTGGCGATCATTACTTTTATTATTACGAACGTGAGCGGAAACAAGAGTTATTGGTCGCATATTTTCTGGACGCCCGGGTTACCCTTTGTACTTCGGCCAATCATTTTATTAGTGGAGGTAATCGGCGTTTTTACAAAACCTATATCGTTAATGGTTCGTTTGTTTGTGGCAATCACGGCAGGCCATATTGTGTTGTTAAGCCTCATTGCACTGACCTTCGTGTTTTCCAGTTATTGGGTTGGTCTTGGGTCTACACTCATTGTGCTTTTTATCAGTTTAATAGAAATTCTGGTTGCCGCCATTCAGGCTTACGTATTTACGCTTTTCTCAGCTTTGTACATAGGGATGGCCACCGCTGAACATGAGCATCATTAACATGAGCATCATTAATTAGAAACTTGTTTCACTTAAATATATAAATCTATGTTGTTTGCACTTTTATTAGACATCAGCTACGCAGTAATGGGTGCTGGTATCGGTGCCGGTCTGGCTGCAATTGGCGCTGGAATTGGTATCGGCCGCATTGGTGGCTCAGCGATGGAAGGAATGGCCCGCCAGCCGGAAGCTTCCGGTAAAATTCAGGGCGCGATGCTAATTATCGCGGCGCTGATTGAGGTGGCTGCGCTTTTCGCCCTTGTTATTTGCTTGTTGATTTCTTTCAGAGAAGCTTAAAATCACAGAGACTTGCCAAGGCGATGGGCCAAGGCAAGTTTCTTAGTTTAATCAGGCAGCAAACTTCAAACACTTGACAACAAATTACATCCATTCATTATGCAACTTCTAACCCCCGGTATTGGGCTTATCATCTGGCAGACAATCGTTTTTGTGCTGCTGTTTCTGTTGCTTGCAAAATTGGCATGGAAGCCTATCATGACCTCTTTAAAAGATCGTGAAAGATCCATTCAGGACGCTTTGGATACAGCCGAAAAAGCAAGGCACGAGATGTCGCAGTTAAAATCTGATAACGAGAAGTTGCTCAAGGAAGCTCGTGAAGAACGAGATAGAATTCTACGAGAAGCGCGCGAGATATCTATTCGGATGAGAGAAGAGGCGCAGCACGACGCCAAGAAAACATCTGAAAAAATTGTAGAGGATGCAAGGGCTGCCATAAACATTGAGAAGCAGGCGGCCTTGAAAGAAGTAAAAATCCAGGTGGCTATGTTTTCTCTTGAGATAGCAGAAAAATTAATCAAGAAAAACCTTTCAGGAGACAAGGCTCAGAAAGACCTGGTGGAAACTTACGTGAAAGATTTAAAGGTCAATTAATGGCATGGCAGATTCCAGAGCAGCATCCCGTTATGTAAAATCTCTTCTTGGTCTTGCCGTGGAACAAAAAGCATTGGAACAGGTCCATCAGGATATGCTGTTATTTTCGAAAGTTTCCGAAGAAAACAGGGCATTCAGACTCATGTTACAAAACCCCGTGGTAAAACACGACAAAAAACTGGCTATCCTGACCGCTATTTTTAAAGGTAAAGTAAACGACCTTACCATGGCTTTTTTCGATATCATCACGCGGAAGAATCGTGAGCCTATATTAGCAGGTATTGCCAAAGAGTTTCATAACGCTTATAATAGTTATAAAGGAATTGGAAAAGCAACGGTCATCACAGCCATACCGTTGGATGCCAGCCTTCGCACGGAATTTGAGCAACTCGTCAGGAAATACAGCGATCAAAAGCAAGTTGAATTAATTGAAAAAGTAGATACGGAAATGATCGGTGGATTTGTCTTAAATGTTGGCGATCGGCAGATTGACGCATCTATCAAAAACAAAATAAAGACGTTGAAACTAAAGTTTAGTCAGAACCCTTATATCAAAGAACTATAATCTCCTTATCAAATGGCCGAGATCAGACCTGAAGAAATATCAGCAATTCTAAGAGAACAACTTTCGCAAGCCCGTACCGATGCAGAACTTGAAGAAGTCGGCACCGTTTTAACAGTAGGGGATGGTGTTGCCCGTATTTATGGGTTAACACAGGCCCAGGCCGGAGAGCTTATAGAATTTGAAACAGGTTTAAGGGGGTTGGTTTTGAACCTGGAGGAAGATAATGTGGGTGCCGTGCTATTAGGTGACTACCACGATATCAGAGAGGGATCAACAGTAAAACGCACTGGTAAGATTGCCTCTATTGAAGTAGGGGATGGTATGTTAGGAAGAGTGGTTGACACGCTTGGCAAACCCGTTGATGGAAAAGGCCCGCTAAAAGGCCAGTTATTTGAAATGCCGCTCGAGCGAAAAGCCCCTGGCGTTATTTATCGGCAGCCAGTAAACGAACCGTTGCAAACGGGCATTAAGGCCATAGATTCCATGATTCCAATTGGCCGGGGTCAACGTGAACTGATCATCGGTGATCGTCAAACAGGTAAGACCGCTGTAGCGCTTGACACCATTATTAACCAAAAAGAATTTTATGAGAAGGGCCATCCTGTTCTCTGTATTTATGTAGCTATCGGCCAGAAAAATTCTACGGTGGCGCTTGTCGCTGCAGTGTTAGAAAAAGCTGGTGCGATGCCTTACACAGTTATTGTAGCCGCCTCTGCTTCTGAGCCGGCACCCATGCAATTTTTCGCTCCTTTTTCTGGCGCGGCAATCGGTGAATTTTTTAGGGATACAGGACGTCCGGCCCTGGTAATCTATGATGATTTATCCAAGCAAGCGGTGGCGTATCGAGAAGTGTCATTACTGCTAAGAAGGCCTCCGGGACGTGAAGCGTACCCCGGGGATGTATTTTATCTTCACTCTCGTTTGCTGGAGAGAGCCGCCAAAATTATTAACAACGATGCCATTGCCAAAAACATGAATGATCTTCCCGCCTCTATCAAACATTTGGTGAAAGGTGGCGGATCACTCACAGCTCTTCCTATTATTGAGACACAGGCGGGAGATGTGTCTGCCTATATTCCTACTAATGTTATCTCCATTACTGATGGCCAGATATTCCTTGAAACCAATCTGTTTAACTCGGGGATCAGGCCGGCCATAAATGTGGGTATTTCAGTATCAAGGGTGGGTGGAAACGCTCAGATAAAATCGATGAAAAAAGTTGCCGGGACATTAAAACTGGACCAGGCACAATTCAGGGAATTGGAGGCATTCTCCAAATTTGGATCTGATCTTGATGCGGCCACTAAACTTACTATTGAAAGAGGAAGAAGGAATACTGAGATCCTCAAGCAGGATCAATACGCACCCGTGCCTGTGGAAGAACAGGTGGCCATTATCACAGCCTCCACAAGAGGGTTTATGGATAAGGTACCGGTTAACAAAGTGAAGGAATTTGAAAAGGAATTCATTGAGCTGCTACATGGCGGTCATCGCCATGTTCTCGATAATTTAAGGGCAGGGAAATTTGAAGATGCCGACGTGAATACCATGAAAAAGGTTGCAACGGATCTCTCATCACGATACTGATGCGAATAGTAAGTTTCAAATTAAAAAAAATAAGTAAAATCGTACAGCACTTAGTTAAGAAATGCCAAGTTTAAAGGAAGTTAAAAACAGGATTACATCAGTTGTATCAACGCAACAGATCACCAAAGCCATGAAGATGGTTGCGGCGGCAAAGTTGCGCAGATCGCAGGAGAGAATTCAACAGATGCGTCCTTTCGCACGCAAGCTGAATGCGCTGCTTCAGAATCTTTCTGCTGCTCAACTGGATTCAGATAGTGATAACTGGTATAGTGTCGTGCGGGAAGAGAAGAAAATTCTCATTATTTCGGTAAGCTCAGACAGAGGTCTGTGTGGATCCTTTAACAGTAATGTTTTCAAAGGCGTAAACCGCCTAATTGAAGAGAAATATGAGGATCAATTTTCCAAGGGAAATGTTACAGTACTTACTATCGGCAAAAAGTCAAGCGATTATTTCAGTAAACGGAAGTGCAATCTGCTAGGAGACTTTACCCTATTGTTCAGTTCGCTTTCTTTTGAAAACGTAGCCCGGTCTGCAGAGTTTATTATTGAGGCTTATAAAAACGGCAAATATGATAAAATCGAATTGGTTTATAATGAATTTAAAAATGTGGCCACCCAGATTTTAAGGGTTGAACAGTTTTTGCCAGTCCTTCCACCGGCGAAGGTAAGCAATTCATCCAACGCTATCGATTATATATACCAACCCAATCAGGAAGAGATTCTATCAAGCCTGATTCCGCAATCTCTGAAAGTTCAGTTGTACAAGGCTGTGTTGGATTCAAATGCTGCCGAAAATGGTGCAAGAATGACCGCCATGGATAAGGCAACAGAAAATGCCGGCGAGTTGTTAAAGCAACTGCGGCTTACTTATAACCGTACTCGTCAGGCAGCCATAACTAAAGAAATACTGGAAATTGTGGGGGGTGCGGAGGCCCTAAAATCTTCATAGTCCATCAAAACCCATAACTTTAGAGTCTCCCGGCAGGGGACTTTTTCGTTTATGACCATTTTGAGGAAAATATATCACTACATCAATATCCTTAGCATTGACGTTGTGGCTGGATCTGTTGCCAGCGCGCTATTTTTTGGCAAAGTGTTCAAGGTTTCAGTATCCATTAACACCCTGGCTGCCCTGGCCCTATCTGTCTGGGCCATTTATACTGTGGACCACTTAATAGATGCGAGATCGGTATATGGGATCGCTTCAACCGAGCGCCATAGATTTCACCAAAAAAATTTTAAATTACTCCTCTGTATTGTGCCCGCAATCATTATTACTGGTGTCTATCTGATGAGGTTCGTTCCTTATGAGGTTTCATCCTTTGGATCGGTTTTAGGTTTAGTAGTAATCGCCTATCTGATTAGCCAGCAACATTTAAAATTTCTAAAAGAAATTTTTGTCGCCATTTTGTATACTGGCGGTGTTGTTTTGCCCTCAATGGTGGCACCGGAATTCTTTGTGCAACCGCTGCATTATGTTATCATTGTCCAGTTCTTCTTTACCGCTCTCCTGAATTTACTTTTATTTTCCTTTTTTGATTATCATCATGATCTTCAGCATAAACAAAACTCTTTCGCAATTCTGTGTGGCCGGGACACCACCCTGAAATGTGTTGTGACATTAGGATCGTTGAATTTACTGATTTCTTTTTGGTTTGTAACACATAACCAATCCGTTGCAATTATGTTCCTGCTGATGAATGGTATCTTGTTGACCATACTTCTATTTGAGAAGGATTTCAGGCAGAATAATTATTACCGGATAGCGGGGGACGCCATTTTTATTCTGCCGGTGTTCTCCCTTTTATAACAAGCGCTTTATCATCACCCTGGCGGGACCAATGCCCCGCTGCCATAGTAATGAATCAATGGATCATGGAAACCTTCCTCCTCCCCAAAACGCAACGAATCCCTGGAGTACAATGAAAACCATTTTAACAAATGTGCTGTTAATCCGGGGCAGGCCTCATTGTTATATCAGGGTAACAAATTAACTTGCATATTACATTAACCCGGATTCAGTCAGTACCATCGGGGCTTTAATAATTTCCTATCAACCATGCAGGATGTAGTCAGGCATATACCCGCAGTTATATACGAGTATGCCATCAGCCCTGATGGTGAGGGGTTCACTTTTGTCAGTGAAAATTCTGATTCCATACTCGGCTTGAACGCCGCTGCCCTTATGCGGGATTATACGCTCCTATATTCTATTGTCATTAAGGAAGACATTTCAGCATTGAGAGGGATGATGTCTGATAAGGATAAAATAAGGACAAATTGGTCGTGGAAGGGCAGAATAATGGTTGAACAGGCGATTAAGTGGGTATGGCTCACATCAAAAGACGAAGTGGTTGAAAATGGAGTGCTTCTGCGAAGAGGAATTATTCAGTGTCTTCATGTTGAGGATCGGCCGACCAATGAATATTCGGGAGACTATGAGAATCTTTTAGATAAACTACCCATCGGGGTGGTTATACATTCCCAAGGTAAGGTTTTGTTTGCCAATCCGCACGCACACTGCATTCTTGGTGCAAGAGAAACAGGAGATTTAATTGGCGCTAACGCATTGGACTTTGTACATCCGGAGCATAGAAAGGATATCGAAGAAAGGATACAGGATGTTGCCGAAGGTAGATCGGTGCCGATGGTGGAAGAAAAATTCATTCGGTTTGATGGGGAGATAGTGGATGTTGAAACCATGGCATTTCCTTTTGTCTTTCGGGAGAAGCCCTCCATCCAGGTAATTTTCAGGGATGTAACAGAAAAGAAAAAGACCGAGGTACAGAATAAAAAGAATGAAACTTTATTCACACAATTGTTTCAAAACTTACCAATGGGCGTGGTAAGGCTGGATGAAACGGGTAGAGTTTTTCAGGTAAACAAAAGCTTCCAGGAAATGTTCGGTTATGAGAAAGATGAATTACGCGGAAAGAATCTGAATGATTTTATTGTTCCGGATGAATTGCGCAATGAAGGAATCGATCTCAATAACCTCATTGCCTCAAATCAGGTAGTAAGCATAGAATCGATCAGGAAGCACAGATCTGGCAAACTGGTGAATGTCATTTTATGCGGTGTACCCGTGATGCTCGATAATCAGGCAATCGGTATATATGGCGTATACGTCGACATTTCTGATCGGAAAAAAATCGAGGAGGAGCTCAAAATCCGTAATACGGAACTTGACAATTTCGTATACAAAGTTTCGCATGACCTGAGGGCTCCTCTATCTTCGGTTTTGGGTTTGGTAAACCTTTCAAAACTCCAGGGCAACACGGATAATCCCCTTGAATACATGGGCGTTATCGGAGAAAAAATTGAGGCACTTGATCATTTCATAGGGGATGTATTAAGCCATTCGAAAAATCTCAAGATGGAGATCAGCATTGGAAAAGTTGACCTCAGGAAGATTATTGAGCAGACCTTTACTGATCTGAGTTATCTGGAGGGAGCTCAGAACATGGAGCAAAATGTAAAAATAGAAGGGATTGACTTTTATAGTGACCAGTGGCGCGTTTCGGAGATATTCAGAAACCTGATTTCTAATGCGATCAAATATCGTCAACCCGCCGCAAAGCACTCCGAGATTAGTATCACCGTTAATATTGATCATTTGCGCGCAGATATTATTTTTGCCGATAACGGGATCGGCATAAAGGAAACTAGTTTGAAAAGAATATTTGAAATGTTCTATAGAGCGACTCAGCAATCTGATGGTTCGGGAATTGGATTGTATATTGTTAAAAATGCGGTGGAAAAACTCGGCGGGCAAATTAATGTAGCGAGTCATTTGGGAGAGGGCACCCGTTTTCACATTTTATTACCCAACATCAATAGTATCATAAAAACTTCCCACCTTGAGCCGAACGATGATGAAGATTATTGAGGTATCTTCTCCTCAGGAGAAAAAAGAATTTTTGAATTTCCCAGTTCACCTGTATAAAAAGGAGCCGTATTGGATACGTCCCCTTGATAAGGATATTGAAAGTGTGTTTGACAGAGTAAAAAATAAAACCTTCAGGCATGGTGAATGTGTCCGATGGATATTAAAAAATGAATCCGGGGATGTCATTGGGCGTATTGCTGCTTTCGTTAATGAAAAGACTTTAAATAAAGGTAACGAACAGCCTACTGGCGGAGTCGGTTTTTTCGAATGTATTAATGATAAGGCCGCGGCCTTTTTGCTGTTTGAACAAAGTAAAAGTTGGTTGCAAGCACGCGGTGTTGAGGCTATGGATGGCCCAATTAATTTTGGAAACAGAGATCGTTGGTGGGGATTATTAATTGAGGGATTTGATCAGGAGCCCAACTACCAGTGCAATTACAATTTCGATTATTATAAGGACCTTTTTGAAGCATATGGTTTCCAGGTTTATTTTTATCAGTTCACCTTTGGACGTAGCGTAATAGGTGAAATTTCGCCCCGCCTCTACGAAAAGGCGTCTATAACAGCCGCCAATCCTGATTACGAGTTCAGACACATCCGCAAGAATGAGATTCCGAAATTGCCTGAATACATCCTGACCATTTATAATAAAGCGTGGGCGAACCGCAGGGATATCCCGGAATTAACCATGGCCCAGGCCAAATTAATTGTAAAGCAAATGAAGCCTATTATGGACATCCGGCTTTTATATTTCGGCTTTTTCAAAGGTGAGCCCGTTTCGTTCTTTCTTTCCCTTCCTGAAATCAATCAGATTTTCAAATATGTGAATGGCAGACTGGACTGGATTGGCAAAATAAAGTTTTTGTGGCATACCCTGCGAAAAACAAATCGCAAGGCATTTGGAATATTGTTTGGGGTTGTGCCGGAGCATCAGGGAAAGGGTTTGGATGGAGCGATGGTGTTGAATTCAAAGCGGGTGTTGCAAGTTGAATACAAACGTTACGATTACTACGAAATGAACTGGATTGGAGATTTTAACCCGAAAATGATTAATGTGGTTGAACAGGTGGATGCGAATGTTACCAAACGACACGCAACTTACCGGAAGTTATTTGACGAAACCAAACCATTTAAACGCGCCCCCATTGTTCATTGAATCTGTAAACCCTTCTTAGCATTTTTTGTTTATTAGGTAGCTTGGCGGTCTGAATGTAAATACCATGAATAAAAAAACGGGCGTATTGTTGATTAACCTGGGTACCCCGGACAGCCCCTCTGTGGCTGATGTTCGTTCATACTTATCTCAATTCCTGAATGACCCAAGGGTTATCGATATACCCTGGTTTTGGAGAAAGATTCTTGTCAATCTCATTATCGTCCCCTTTCGCGCTCCAAAATCCGCTAAAATTTATCAAAAACTGTGGACGGAAAATGGGTCCCCTTTGCTGTATTATAGTAAGCAGGTTACAGGATTATTACAAACTGAATTGGGAAGTCAATACGAAGTACACCTGGCGATGCGATATAAAAACCCATCCATTCCGGATGTGATGGAAATAATGAGAAAGAAAAACTTTTCTCGTCTTATTGTTTTACCCTTATTTCCTCAATACGCGTCTGCTTCAACCGGGTCCGCCATTGATGAAGTGATGCGTGTAATGCGTCAATGGTGGGTAATCCCAGAGGTGAAATTCATAAGTCAATATTATGATCATCCGACGTTTATAAAAGCTATAGTTGAACGGGGTCGTTCCTATGATATAGGTAATTTCGATCATGTTCTTTTTTCCTATCACGGCTTACCTGATAGGCAGGTGGATAAAGTTTATGATGAAGGATTGTGTGCTGAACACCATTGTGAAGAAGAAATTACAGAGGATAACAAATATTGTTACAAAGCCACCTGCTATGCCACCACCCGTTTGATTGCTGCAGATCTTGGTATTCCAGCACATCAATACACGGTGTGTTTTCAATCACGCCTTGATAAAAAATGGCTTACCCCTTTCTCCGATAAGGTGGTTGAAGATTGCGCCAGAAAGGGAATGAAAAAAATACTGGTTTTCTCTCCGGCCTTTACGGCTGATTGCCTCGAAACGATCATTGAGATCGGTGAAGAGTATCAGGATATTTTTAGAGCTCATGGCGGGCAAAAGGTTCAACTGGTAGAAAGCCTTAACGGTCACCCTGTGTGGATACAATGCCTGAAGCAACTCGTGTCAGGTAGCTAGGTTAAATACCGAACGGAAATACTGGATAGAATGAGCGGAAATCCCCTGTCAATGAACCCGCTGCAGACGCCTGAGGGATTGGGCAAATCGGGCGGTAATCCCTACGACCAGCAAGGTCATGCAGCCTCCAAAAACCACGGAAGGAACCGTGCCCATCAGACGAGCTGCGACACCTGATTCAAACATTCCAATTTCATTTGACGAACCCACAAAAATGTGATTCACTGCCGAAACTCTGCCCTTCATATTTTCTGGTGTGAGTGTTTGCAATAAAGTGCTTCTGACGATAACACTGATACAATCAAACCCCCCGCTGACTATTAATACTAACAAGGAAAACCAGAAATTGGTCGACAATGCAAAGAGTATCATGCAAACACCAAAACTCCCTACACAGGTTAATAATTTAATTCCGATATTTTTTTTGATGGGGTGATGTGTAATGTAAAAAGCCATGATCAAGGCGCCAGCGGAAGGTGCTGCCCGAAGGACACCTAGTCCAACAGGGCCAATGAAAAGTATTTCTTTCGCGAAAATCGGAAGTAAGGCAACAGCCCCTCCAAATAGTACCGCGAATAAATCGAGCGATATCGCGCCGAGGATCACTTTATTGTGAAAAACAAAACGCAAGCCGGCCGTGATTTTTTCTGTCATACCTTCTTCCGTTGTCGCAGGCGGCAAGGGTTTATTGTGTACCATAGTCAACAGCACTAATCCCGACAAAGTGAGAGCAACGTCTATAAAATAGGCGGTTGTTATTCCAAAAATGCCATACAACAGTCCGCCTAACGCTAACCCGGAAATGGTAGCCGTTTCCCAAAGTGTGCTATTCCAGGTAACCGCATTACTGTACAATGAACGCGGCACTAGCTGTGGCATAAAAGAAAAGAAGGCGGGTGAAAGAAAACCGCGCGCAATGCCACTGATAAATATTACGCTGTAAATGGGAATAACTCCATAATGAAGGAATACTTCTCCGGGCTCAAGGGTAAAAAATAGCAATGCAAAGGAACAGATGAAGAGCGTTGATACACACGAAAGAATAATTTGTTTCCGTTGAACAATATCGGCCACATGTCCTGCATAAAGGGAAACGGCAATGGAGGGAATCGCTTCCGCTAAACCAATTAATCCCAGTGATAGCGGATCATTGGTGATTTCAAATACCTGCCAGGCAACAACAACAGACTGGATCTGGATGGCCAGTGTAGTGCAAAAGCGAGCCGATGCGAACAATCTGAAATCCCCGATTTTTAAAGCCGCATACGGACCTTCTGGTATCGGAGTGCTCATGGTGTGGGAGTATTGGCAGGCTGTATTAAATTTTTAATTGCTTCGGAAGCCATTGCCCTTCGTTGCTCACGCGGCCCTTTTATTTCAATAAAAGGTACCGGTTGATTTCTCATTTCATTTAAATAGATCTCATAAAGGCGATTGCGTTGATCAGGATGTTCGCGTTGTGGATCTTCCTCCCAGGGAATATCAATATAGGTAAGCAGATACAGATCATATTTGCGGGTGGCAATGGATTTTAATATTTCCGGCTCGCAATATCCGTATTTAAAAAGGCTCCAGATTTTTATGACATACAAGTCTGTGTCACAAACAAGCAACTTATTCGCGCGCGGTGTTACGCTGTCTTCCAGCGCTAGTTGCCCTTTGGCAATCAACAAAAGATCGGCTGCTTCATACGGTTTTTGAAGTTGATTTATATAGGTTCGGGCGAACTCTCCCACCCAGGCTGTTCTAAATTTTTTCGCCAAAAATTCAGCAAGCGCTGATTTACCCGTACACTCAGGACCTAGCACAACCACCTTTTTTATTTCTTGCGACATGAATGGGTAACTGGTTACTTACTACTCATTAAGGTTAAAATATATTTATTCCCGCAAAGGCGTAAAGGATGCACTAAATTTTTCTGAATCACCTCGATTAAGCATCTGCTGATGCATTAAAGATTATGAACGATTCGTTTATTTCATTCTCTCCCATTTTACAGGTGAGTTTATTAGTAATCTTCGGAGGTTTACAATGTCTGCCGGGTGGCAATAAACTCTTTAAACAGAATACCAATCCCAATCAACAGGATAAACCATCCGAATGTTCTTCTCAATAGATTCGCCGATATTTTCCTTTGCAGCCGATGGCCAATCAGAATACCTAAAACCGACAAGCAAGTAATAATCGTTAAAAATTTCCAGGCTATCTAATAGTTCATAACATCTCCTAAAAATCCAAAAAGGGAATTAATGGCGATGATAAAGAGAGACGTGCCCACCGCTGTTTTGAAAGGTAACCCGGTAAGCCAAACCAAAGCAGGAATGATCAGAAAACCGCCACCTGCGCCTACCATCCCCGTTAGCAGGCCTATCAATAGTCCCTCCAATATGACAAGCCATACTCTCCACTCATGATCATCATTTTCAATTTGCTTCTTTCCTTTTATTATTGAATAGGAAGCCAGTATCATCAATACCGCAAAAAGGCCAAGAATGAAAAATCGCTTGGAGAGCATGAAATTACCCGAATGGAAAACGATATCAGGTATAGCGGGAACGATCCACCGACGTGTACAGAAAATTGCGACGATAGAGGGGATCCCAAATAAAAAACCTGTTTGGATGTTTACCAGGTGATCTTTGTATTTTGGTATTGCACCCACGAAACTGGTAACCCCAACAATAAATAGAGAATACGCGGAAGCCAGCACCACGTCAACGTGAAAAAGATACACTAGAATGGGTATCGATAATATAGAACCCCCGCCTCCGAGCAAGCCCAAAATAATACCTATTCCTATCGAAGCCAGGTATCCTACAATATCCATCACTTGATCGTTTCGGTGGCCATTAGTTACAAGCGGTTGTATTCTACAATAAAGGCGTCTGGAAATTTTTTCTGAAGTTCTGCCCTGAATTGTTCTGCTTTTGGTCGAGAAGGAAATTGTCCGAGAATTAAACCATAATATTTTATGCCCTGAATAATTTTTACCTGGACCGTAACCTGCTTTTTATAGGAGTTTTTTAAGTTGTCAGACAAGCGCATCAGGTTAACGAGTTCCTGATAGGTACCTATCTGAACGCCGTAGCCTTTTGGATTTAAACGGCTTATTTCAAATTCATAGAACTCCTTTTCTTCAACAGTAACCTGGTCAACCGTTCTAATGGGGTCACTCTTCTTGCCGTCCCCGGCATCAATCACCTCCAGCCTGACATCGGCTAATCCCTGATTGACAAAACCGAGTTTTTCGGCAGCTGATTTTGAGAGATCTATAATCCGGCTATCAACGTAAGGGCCGCGGTCGTTAATCACCAATTCGGCCGATTTGTTATTTGCCAGGTTAGTTACCCTTACCCTGGTTCCAAAGGGAAGCGTTTTGTGTGCGCCTGTCATTTTGTTGTGCCGGTATTTTTTACCACTGGCGGTTTCTGTTCCTTCAAACTTATCAGCGTAAAAAGATGCCTTTCCGGTTTGAACCTGTGCAAAAGAACAGGCAACAAATAACGCTAGAGAAGTGGAGAAAAAAAGCCTTTTCATAAGTGTTGTTTAATTGTCGAAAGTAAAACTCAAATTCAAATCTCGGAATAATTTTACCGATGCCTCTGTCGGGCGCTGGTAATTAATGTTTTAATATTGTTAGCCATGCCCTGATTAGTGAATTAATAAATTAAAGTATACCTTTGCCCGGCAAATAATAGATCGTAAATTATTTGCTATGCCACTCGAAAGTTCTAAGTTTTTATACGAGGCCCTCACATACGATGACGTGCTTCTTGTCCCTGCTTATTCTGAGATACTTCCCCGCGAAACGGATACATCAAGCCAGTTAACCCGAAACATTCGTTTAAATATCCCCATCGTATCTGCCGCAATGGATACGGTTACGGAAGCGGAACTGGCGATCAGTGTCGCTTTAGAAGGGGGGCTTGGGTTCATTCATAAAAACATGAAAATGGAACTTCAGGCAGAACAGGTCCGAAAAGTAAAGCGCTCTCAAAGCGGTTTAATAAAGGATCCCATCACGCTTACCATTCAATCTACAGTTCAGCAGGCGGAAAACATTATGAGGGAGTTTAAAATCGGTGGGATTCCGATTCTTGATGAAGGAGGAAAACTCGTGGGGATTATTACCAACCGTGACCTCCGGTTTCAAAAGGACATGAATGCTCCGGTTGAAAAAATCATGACCCGAGAAAACCTGATCACTGCCCCTGAGAGCATTACCCTCGATCAGGCGGAAGGCATCCTGAAGAAATATAAAATCGAAAAACTGCCGATCATTAATAAAAAAGGCGTTCTCACTGGCCTGATTACCTTTAAAGACATTCAAAAGAAAAAAAATAAACCAAATGCTTGCCAGGATAAGTATGGCAGGCTGCGTGTAGGCGCTGCGGTGGGTGTTACACCCGACATCCTGGATCGGATTGAGGCGTTAAAAATCGCCGGAGTCGATGTCATTAGCATTGATACAGCCCATGGTCATTCGAAGGGTGTGATTGATGCCGCGAAGTTCGTGAAGAAGAAATACCCTGAGCTGGATCTGATTGTCGGAAATATAGCCACAGGGGAGGGTGCAAAGGCATTGGCAAAAGCCGGGGCGGACGCTGTGAAAGTGGGTGTGGGACCGGGTAGTATCTGCACAACAAGGGTAGTAGCAGGCGTGGGGTTGCCTCAGCTTTCTGCCGTATACGAGGCCGCTAAGGCGCTGAAAGAGACTGGCGTTCCTGTCATTGCTGATGGTGGCATTCGGTTTTCCGGGGATTTGGTGAAAGCGATTGCCGCCGGCGCAGATAGCATTATGATTGGGTCGTTGCTCGCCGGCACGGAAGAAGCCCCGGGTGAAATGATTATCTATGAAGGAAGGAAATTCAAAGCCTATAGGGGTATGGGTTCTATAGAGGCCATGGAAGACGGATCTAAAGACCGTTATTTTCAGGATGTAGAAGACGACGTCAAGAAACTCGTCCCTGAAGGCATTTCCGGAAGGGTGCCTTTCAAAGGCCCTGTTTCTGAGGTGTTATATCAACTCGTAGGCGGATTACGGGCAGGGATGGGCTACTGTGGGGCGAAAGATATCGAACGATTAAAAACCGCCAAATTTGTTAAAATCACCACGGCTGGGTTTACTGAAAACCATCCGCACGATGTTACCATAACAAGGGAGGCGCCAAATTACAGCCGCAAATAGTCGCAATCCTCAGGATAGGTTATTGGGGGTTTTGAAGGATTTCCGACTCAAAAATCTTGCTTAATTATCCTATAATTGCAAAGCCAATCCCATGATTGGCTTATTTTTTTCGAATTTTTAGGGTTTTTACTCTTCATGCGCACAAAAGCCATCATCAGGTTACTGTTTTCCTTAGGTATTATTACCTGGCTTGCTTTGGTTTTTACAGATCTTTCGATTGTTTTCAGTTCCACCAATAACATCAAGGCAGGCATCCCGGCGTGGCTTCCGAATGTCATACTGAATCTGTTTATCCTGTCCTTGTATTACTATTATAAACTCAAGGTTGACCGTGACGATGTTCTGAATTTTGTAGACCTGCTGTGGCGGGTTTTTGCCACAGGCCTTGTGGCTACCATCATATCGCTTTTTTTAAAACTTATTGAGTATTTATTAGGGTCTACCAGACTGACGACCGATGTTGTTTTTATTGACCTTATCTATCTGATCAACCTCGGCTTAATGGTTGGATTTTTAACCATGGCCTTTACCGCGTGGAAGAGACTCATACTGTATCAAAAATCAAAATGGTTGTTGCGTCTATGGAGTTTTTTTGAGTGGACTTTATTGCTTTCACTGCTGTATAATACTTTTGATTTTCCTTTTGTCCAGGGCCTTTATGCATCGCTTCTTACATTTTTTGTGCTCATCGGCTTAGTGCTGTCAGCCAATATGAAGTGGGTTGCCTATTTAAATTTCAAGCAAAAATGGACCAGCCTACTCTTGTTGCTACTGACGATTTTCTATTTGTTATATGGCTTTTATACTACCAGTTCATTGGTCGAAGTATTGTCAGGAATGACTACGCATTTTACAAATTACAGAGTGCACGTCTTTATATTATCCCTGATGACTTTCGTTACCGTTTACAGTATATTTTCCTTCCTGGTAATCCTTTTCAATCTTCCTACCACTTCTGTATTTGAACAAAAGCTTGAAGAGGTTGTTAACTTTCAACGCATCAGTCAGTCCATTCAAACAGAACAAAGCGAGGAAAGTGTTTATAATATATTGCTGGAGACATCTGTGAGTACTGTTTTTGCAGATGCTGCGTGGCTTGAAGTCAGGACTCACGACCCCAAAGCAAGAATTTTTACCTATAAAATAACAGAAAGGGAGTCGCAGGATATCATCAACCATTTGAACGCTAAGAATGTTAAAGGTGTTTTGGATCAGGGCAGTGACAAAACGAAAAACCTATCCAAACACTTAGCCACCCTAAAGGGATCCCGATTCCGCTCTATACTCGCATTTCCTATTTATGTGAAAGGGGAAAACATTGGCACCCTGGCCTTGCTGAAAGAACTGGCGGAAGGCTTCAATAAAGAGATGACCAAAATTGTTTCTACATTTTCTAATCAGGCGGGAATATCCATTGAAAATTTCCGGTTGATGGAGGAGGCGTTGCAGAATGAACGGTATAAGGAAGAATTGAAAATCGCCAAAACCGTGCAAAAAAGTCTGCTGCCAGAAGTACTGGAAAAAGACAAAGATTTTGATATTGCAGCTTTTTCTGAATCAGCGGATGAGGTGGGCGGCGACTATTATGACACCTTGAGAACCAATGACCACCAGGTTTCCCTCATTGTCGCCGACGTTTCAGGAAAGGGCACCACAGCTGCTTTCCATATGTCGCAGATGAAGGGAATATTTCATAGTCTGGCGCAGGATTGTATCCAGCCCGATGAATTCATGCGCAGGGCTAACCAGGCTTTGGTCTATTGTTTGGAACGCGGATCTTTTATTTCTGCAACCTATTTTATTGTGGATACACACAGTAAAAAAGTTCACTACTCACGAGCCGGGCATTGTCCTCTGCTATATTATTATTCGGCCAAGGACAAAGCTGAGTATTTTAAGGATAAGGGAATTGCCCTGGGTATGGTTAGAAACAGGAGTTACAGCAACTTTATCCAGGCAAATGAATTTCAGTATAATTCAGGGGATATCATGGTTCTTTATACGGATGGTGTTACCGAAGCAAAAAACACCAAGGGAGAAGAATTTGGTTATGACAGGTTGGCCGATGTGCTGATTGAAGTGAAGAATTTACCGTCACGTCAAATACAAGAGCATTTAATTAAGCGGCTTTACGAATTTTCTGGTACAACCAATATCAATGACGACTATACGACAATGATCGTAAAATTTACCTGACGCATGCATTACCGTAAAAACGAGTAAAAGGCCAACTAAAAGACATTAAAAACGTTTAACACATGATCCACATTAAGAGACTTCAGGAGGACGGAACGGATGTCATCGCCCTGATAGGTGAAATTGATGCCAGTTCCTCGATTGAGCTTGATTTGGCCATTGCGAAAAGTGTGGGAGAAGGATTTAGAAAAATCCTGGTCGATTGCCATTCCCTCGAATATATTTCATCTGCAGGCCTCGGGGTTTTCATGTCTTACATTGAAGAATTTAAGGATCAGAATATCAGAATGGTGTTGTTTGGAATGAATGACAAGGTTGCCAATACTTTCGAAATTTTAGGATTGAACGAACTTTTGAAAATTGGTAAGGACAAGGGGCAGGCAAAGAAAATGATGGATGAACTATAAACATAAAGTTGGTTGCAACATTGAAAATCTGAAGGGTGTGCGTGATTTTATCCGCAACGCCTTGAGGGAGCATGGCGTTTCCGACTTGCAAATAAGCGAGTTGGTTTTAGCCCTGGATGAGATGTGCTCCAACCTGATGATTCATGCGCACAGTTGTAATCCCGATGAGTTGTTTGAACTTCATATAATATTTAAAAAAGGCGACCCACTGATCTTTGAAATAATTGACGATGGCAATACGTTTGATATAAATCAGTTCTCCGAACCGGAACTGGGCAATTTGGTACATGAGAAACGCAAGGGTGGCTTGGGTATACGGTTGGTTAAATCTATTATGGATAAAATTGAATATCACAATCGGAGTGGCAAAAATGTATGTCGTTTAATTAAAAAAATCCATTTCAAATAAATGCTAATGACCTCCTTTAAAAGAATCGTAGGCGCATGGCTACTTTCTTGCCTGGTTATTTTTGTGGTTTCAGGGCAATCTGATAAGAAAGTTAAATCGGAAACGCTTTTTTCAGTCAATAAAAAGCCTGTTCTAACGGATGAGTTCCTTTACCTATACAGAAAGAATCATCAGAATAAACCGGAAGAATTCACAGAAAATAAAATTGAAGAATATTTACAACTTTTTATCAATTATAAGCTAAAGGTTGAAGAGGCGTTCAACCGGGGATTAGATACCACTGCATCGTTTAAAAAGGAATTTAATACCTACCATGAAGAGCTGCTTAAGCCCTACCTTCCGGATGCAAAAGTAGTGGACAGCCTTGTTGCTTTAACGTACGACAGGTTAAAACACGAGATCAAAGCCTCACATATACTCGTTAACCTCAAACCCGAAGCCGCTCCCGCAGATACAGTCACCGCCTTCAAAAAGATATTGGCATTGCGCCAGCGAATAATGGAAGGTGAGAACTTCAATGAAGTTGCCGCCAAACATTCTGAAGAACCCGGTGCGGAATCGACCAGAGGAATGTTAGGATACTTTACCGCCATGCAAATGGTCTATCCTTTTGAGCAAGCTGCTTACAATACTCCGGTGGGACAGGTTAGCGAGCCAGTGAGAACACGGTTTGGTTACCATATTATTAGTGTTCACGATAAAAAGCCATCGCGTGGGGAAGTAGAGATTTCGCACATCATGATACGTACCGGAGACCCTTCGAATAGTGAGCATGCTAAAGACATCATTTTCGATATTTACGATCAGCTTCAAAAAGGGGTTAGCTGGGAAGAACTTTGTTCACAATACTCCGAAGACCCTAATTCCAAAGATCAGAGTGGAAGGCTACGTCCGTTCGGGGTTGGAGCGATGGCCTCTGTTCCCCAATTTGAAGAGATGGCTTTTAGCCTCCACCAAAAAGGTGACATCTCAGACCCCTTTCAAACCTCATTCGGTTGGCATATATTAAGATTGGAATCAAAAATTGCTTTACCAGCGTTCCAGGAACTTAAAACCTCACTGACCAACCGGGTTAGTCGCGATGAGCGCGTGCAGATTTCAAAACAGGCCTTACGCGAAAGGATGAAATCCGAATTCGGGTATACCGAAAACCAAATTATCAGGACAAATCTAATGGCTCAGGTCGATAGCTCATTGACTAAAGGGCTCTGGAGCCCTTCATTATCAAACAGTAGTCAACAGGAAATTTTGTTCACTATGCAAGGCAGGCCATTTCGCGTAAAGGATTTTCTCCACTATGTCACCGCCAATCAAACCGCCGTAGCGCTACCGGCCCAAGAGTACATAAAACAACTTTATGGAAATTATGTTGATTCGGTACAAATTCAACTACTGGAAGAAAAAATTAAGCAAGAGTCACCGGATTATAGATGGTTGTTAAAAGAGTATTACGAAGGAATTCTGCTTTTTGAGATCATGGAAAAAGAGGTTTGGAACAAAGCCACTGAAGATACTGTCGGCCAGCTCAATTTTTTCAATACTCATCGACAAAATTACGACGCCAAAGACCGGATCTCGGGTAAAATATATTCCTCGTCGATAAAAAATACGCTGGATCAATTGCAGGATTTGCTGATCTCAGGTGACTCTTCGGTTCAGCAATTCATAATTTCCAATAAGATCAGACAAGAATCCGGTCCATTTGAAAAAGAGGATAGGCCTGTGCTTTCTAAAATAAACTGGACCCCTGGTTTCAAGATGAGCGAAAACAATGGGATGAATTATCTTATCTTCATTGAAAATATATTGCCACCCGGGCCGAAAACATTCTCTGAGTCAAGATCAGCCGTCATTTCGGATTATCAGACTTATTTGGAAGAATCCTGGATTTCCCAGCTTCGCAAAAAATTTAGAGTGGAAATTTCGAAAAAGGCAAAGAGACGAGCAATTGAAGAATTACTACACTAATCGCACTGACCTTTAAAAACTGATGACCAAGTTTTTCTTTTTCTTATGTCTTTCTGCCCTTTTCTTCTGGCGCTGCGATTTTATTAGAATGAAGGAAAAGGGGTTAACGGGAATGGAAAACCGCGACGCCGTTGCAAGGGTTAATAACGCATATCTTTATAAGGATGAATTGATTGGTATTGCCGCTTTAGGATCGTCTAAAGAAGACAGTGCAGCCCGGGTGGAAGTGTATGTTGATAGCTGGATCAGAAAGCAATTATTGATACAGGAAGCGTCCAAAAAAATTAATATCAATGAAGCTGAAGTCGAGCGCAAAATTCTGGATTACCGATACAGCATAATCGCCTACGAATATCAGTCATATTACATCAAACAAAACCTGGATACGGTATTTAACCCTTCTGAAATTGAAAAGTACTATAAGAATAACATTGACAATTTTATTCTTAAGCAAAATATCGTGCGGGCAACTTTTATAAAAGTCCCAAAAAACGCACCCAAAACAAATAAACTTAAAGGCTGGATTTTTTCTCAGGGTGCCGAAGAAAAAAGTAATCTAAAATCTTTTTGTTTAAGCTTTTCGGTTGCTTATCACATTTCAGATTCCACCTGGATGATCTTTGACGACCTGGTTAGAAATTCTCCACTGACAGAAATTCCGAATAAGGTGCAGTTTTTGAAAACAAATCCTTACTATGAAGCAGAAGATGAGAATTATTCCTATTTTCTTAAGGTAGATGAATACAGGATTTCTGATAATGTTTCTCCCCTGGAATTCGTTACAGATGAGATTAAAAATATTATATTAAACAAAAGAAAAGTTGAACTTGCCAAAAAATTGGAAGACGAAGTTTATGAAAATGCATTGGACCATAAAGATTTTGAAATCATTTCCCAATAAAAGGAACCACCTTATTGCTGCTGCGGCCGTCATGTTGGGGGTTATTTTACCGTTTTTTAGCGTGGAGGCACAGGAAAATGAGCAAAACACAGGCTTCGTTGTAGATGAAATTATAGCGAAAATAGATAATCATATCATTCTGAGATCCGAAATGGAACGCATGTATCAGGATTATCTGACGAATGGGAACAGCCCTTCCCAGCAGGCGCGCTGTGAGATTTTGAGTGTGATCACCCGCAATAAATTAATGTTGGCTAAAGCGGAAATTGACTCTGTACTGGTATTGGATGCTGAAGTGGATGTTAATACCCAGCGAAGGATGGATGTTATTCTCTCGCAGTCAGGCCGCACGCCAGAAGAATTGGAGACCATTTACGGTAAAACCCTGGAACAGATCCGGGCAGAACTGAGGGACCAGATCCGTGAACAAATGATCGTTCAAAAAATGGAAGAAACCATCACCGCAGACCTGACTGTTACACCGGCAGAAGTAAAACGCTTTTTTAATCGTATCCCAAAAGACAGTTTACCGTATTTTTCAGCGTCTGTTGAAGTGGCTCAAATAGTAAAAGAAGCTAAAACCAGCGAAGCCCAAAAAGCGCTTACGAGAAATCAGTTGCTGGATTTACGCAGCCGTATTATGGCAGGAGAGGATTTTGCGACCCTGGCAAAAAAATACTCTAATGACCCAAGTGTGGTGTCGAATAATGGAGATATGGGATGGGTAGGCCGAGGCCGGTTGGTTCCTGAATATGAAGCGGTAGCCTTTCGGTTAAAACCGACCGAAATTTCCATGCCGTTTGAATCCCCTTTTGGTATGCACATCGTTCAATTAAATGAAAGGCGCGGCAATGAATATAATTCCAGGCATATCCTCATTTCTCCAAAACCTTCCCTTCAGGATTTGAAAAACGCATCCGACTTTCTGGATAGTCTTCGGAATAAATTTTTGGAAGATAGCCTTAAGTTTGAATTGGCTGCCAAAGAATACTCCGATGACGTATCCACAAAAGGGAATGGGGGTTTCTTCTCTGATCCCGATGGCGGTCTGCGATTAACCGTGGATGAACTGGACCCCGTTGTATTTTTTAAAATTGATTCCCTTCAGGTTGGGGACGTATCCAAACCAATCGTTTACAGAACTGACGAAGGTAAGGATGCTGTAAGAATTCTGTATTACAAATCGAGAATATCCCCGCATCAGGCGTCTCTAAGGGAGGATTACCATAAAATTCAGGTTGCGGCTTTGAATGAAAAGAAAAATGGAATCCTGGAAAAGTGGTTCATAAAAGCGAGACAGGATGTTTTCATTAACATCGACAAGGCTTATGATTATTGCGGTATTTTGAATTAGCCCGAATCGATCATAAAGTTCAGGGCATGATTCAATTTTGCTCCACGAGGTTAACTCCATATTTGTCTTGTCAATCAGACTTTAGGTATAAATTGACTTAAAAGGATTGTCTTTAAATCCCCAAAAGGTCATCGAAACTGCTTACTCCGTTACAGTTTTTGATCAAAAAGTTTTAGCTTGCTCCTGTCAATTCAGCCCCTGCATGGAAGAGATACTCTATGACGAAATTCCCTCCCTCGATTTAGCTAACTTTCTCAGCCGAGACGAGCGTAAGAAAGAAAACTTTGTTTCAGAATTGGGTGCAGCCTTTAATAGTATTGGTTTTGTTGCTATTCGAAATCATTTTTTAAGGGATGAAATGCAACAAGAACTCTATGGTGCTGTTCGTAAATTTTTTGCACTTCCCGATCATGTTAAGCAGGGTTATGAACAATCACACCTGGCAGGTCAGCGGGGATATATAGGAAAAGGAAAAGAACATGCAAAAGGCAGAAACACCGGAGACCTGAAAGAGTTTTTTCACATAGGGCAAGAGTTGCCAGCCGATCAACTGGCATCGGAAGGTTATCCCCCGAATATATGGCCCCTTGAAGTTCCTGAGTTAAAAACGGTAACTATTGACGTTTACCATGCTCTGGAAAAGACCGGTATGTACATGTTGCGTGCCATTGCGCTTTATTTGAATTTACCGGAGACTTATTTTGATGACAAAATTAAGAACGGGAATAGTTTGCTACGCCCCATCCATTACTACCCGATTGAAAATCCTGACACCGTTCCCTCAGATGCCGTGCGGGCTGCAGAACATGGTGATATTAACCTGATCACTTTACTGATGGGCGCAAGCGCGGATGGTTTGCAGGTTCTGCGACGTGATGGTAAATGGATACCGATCACCGCGTTGCCTGACCAACTTGTTGTGAACGTCGGGGATATGCTTGAGAGGTTAACCAATAAAAAATTGAAATCCACTATCCATAGGGTTGTGAATCCGCCTCGAAAAATGATGAACACCCCCAGGTTTTCGATACCATTTTTTATGCATCCTCGCTCTGAAATGAATTTGGCATCTCTTCCTGGTTGTCTAAATGCGGCAAACCCGAAAATATGGGAAGATATCAGTGCCGGCGAATTTTTAGATCAGCGGTTAGCCGAAATAGGTTTGAAAAAGAAATAACTCCTGCAATTATATAATTGATTCAACGCGTTAGATATTACATTTTTTTAAAGGATGTCTTTATCCTTGCTCTGACGACTTTTGGCGGGCCGCAGGCACATCTCGCACATTTCTTAAAAATTCTCGTACGGAAACGAGCGTACCTGTCAGAGGCTGAACTGATGGAGATCAATTCTTTGTGTCAGATACTGCCCGGGCCTGCTTCAACCCAAACACTCATTGCGGTGGGTTTTAAAATTGGTGGTCCAACTCTTGCTTACTTAACCTTACTTGTGTGGGCGCTTCCCGCTGTCATATTCATGACGGCAGCCGCAGTGGTCATGTCCAGCATTCAGGAAAAAAAATGGTCTACCGAATTCACAAGATATATTCAGCCAATGGCTGTAGGTTTTGTAAGTTACGGCGCCTATATCATTAGCCTAAAAACTGTCAATACAAAAACCGGTATTGCCCTGATGATTATCGCCGCGGTTGTATCTTATTATATACAAACACCCTATATCTTTCCTGTGATCATTTTAGCAGCTGGGTTGGTAACGGCTCTGAAGTTCAAAGCTCAGCCGAAGGAACAAAAAGAAAAGCTGAAAGTGAATTGGGCAAATCTGTTACTTTGGGGAGGTGTTTTGATTTTTGCCGCGCTTCTTGGAGGAATAACCAAGGCGCTACCAGTAAAGTTGTTTGAAAATTTTTACCGGAGTGGAAGCCTGGTTTTTGGCGGAGGGCAGGTGTTGGCGCCCTTGCTTTATACCGAATTTGTTGAAATAAAAGACGATGACAAAAGTAAAGTTTCCGCTTTAAGAAGTAAACTGAAACAGAAATATTCTCCCAAGCCCTATCACCGCCCTATTTCCCATGATGAATTTCTTTCAGGTTATGCTGTAGCCCAGGCGTTACCCGGTCCCTTATTTTCATTCAGTGCATATATCGGTGCCTTATCCGCCCGCAACTACGGGATTGGAGGCCAGGTAATTGGCGCGCTGATGTCTTCTTTGGGAATTTTTCTCCCCGGGACATTCCTGATATTTTTCGTCATTCGCATTTGGGATAGCCTGAAAAAATATCGACCGGTTCGCGCATCATTGGAAGGAATAACGGCCGCCAGCGCCGGGTTAGTAGCAGCATCTGCTATTATTTTATTTCAACCCCTTGAGAATACGATATTGAACTTCAGTGTAACAATCGTCACTTTTTGCCTGCTGGCATTTACCAAAGTCCCGTCTCCATTGATCATTTTGGGCGGTCTGATACTGGGATTTATAATCCAGCTAAGTTAAAGGGATAAGGTTACTTGCGTCCGCCGTAGAACAGGGTGAAAAACAGCGTGGGAAAAACAGCATAATTTTTTGCGGTGGGCACTAATTCAATCCGGGAGGTATAAGCATCGATTAAAAAACCAGCCTCGAAACCAGTTACCTGACTTTTAATGGTACCTAATTCGAAATTCAAGGCTGCCTTGGCATTGGCCCCCAGTTTTAATTTCGATTCGCCCAACCCTTCAAATAA
>JBDSIM010000282.1:0-6801 GCA_039917935.1 Cyclobacteriaceae bacterium
AATGTTCTGTTTTGTCAAGCGATCAGTTGAGAGTATGCGGGTTTTAGATTCACTACCGTTCCAGGCCCTCCTACCTCCAGGCTACCTCTATACCTTTATACCCTATACCTCTATACCTTTATACCCCTATACCTTTATACCTCTATACCCCTACACCCTATACCCTTCAATCCCGGTTGCCCTGTATTTATTTTTGTAAGCTAAAGGGCTATACTGTGTAATGGCTTTAAACTGCCTGTTGAAATTCGAAATGGTATTGAACCCGCTTTCATAACAGGCCTGGGTAACATTCATTTTCTTTTCGATGAGTAATTTGCAGGAATGGCCTATGCGGATCTCCGTTACAAATTCTGAAAATGTCTTGTTCGCATGTGTTTTAAAATAACGACTAAAGGATGATGGGGTCATGTTAGCCAGCGCAGCCACTTCTTCCAGTGTGATTTTGTCTTTGAAATGTTTCATTACGTAAGCGTGTACTTTATTCATGCGGAAGGTATCGGATTCCTTTAAAGAATTCGAGTAACCCGCATTTGCTAACAAGTTATACTCTGTAGTATTGGCCAATACATTCAGGATATTTAAAAGATGAAGAATACTCTCAAAATCTTTCGTCTTTAATAATCCGATCATCATTTTTTTCACCCTCTCAGCAGTCTTCCCTTTTAATTCCATTCCCCGCCGCGCTTTGGAAAAGAGTTGTTTTATCAGATACATTTCATTCTTATCCAGGAAGGGATTTCCCAAAAAATCTTCTGGAAAATAGACCACTATGCCCTCGGTGGTGAGTTGTTTGTCACCCTCAAAATACTCCATGTCGCTACGCCACAAATGCGGTAGATTAGGTCCGGTAAAGACCACGTCACCTGGTTTGAAGGGGTGAACATGATCGCCAATAAAGCGCGTTCCGGTACCTTTCAGCACGATAAACAATTGGTACTCTGAATGGAAATGCCAGTTAACATCGAAATGGGAGTCTCTGAGCAATTTGTGTTCAAATGCGTGGTTAATAGAGATTGCGGTTTTCTGTAGGGCTTTCATTGACACAAATTTGTCCGGCAAATTGGTAAGACTCTCAAATCTATGACAAAATACAGTCATAAAATGATAAAATACAGTAATCGATTGCGAAATTTTTGATTCAATTTGAATGGTCATTCATAATCCTGAATCAAATGAGATTTTTACCCGCCTTATTCACCCTTTTCCTGTTAAGCTTTTTTGTTTCCTGTGAAAATAGTACGCGGGGAAAAAGGACAAGCGGACCTCGCAGAATAGAACTTTTATTTCTCGGGCATGCCAGTGAGCATCACAACTCCGAAGCCTATATGCCTTTGTTGTCTTCAGTGCTTGCTAAGGAAGGCTTTAATTTTACGTACACCATTAATCCGGCAGACCTCAACAGCGAAACGTTAGCGAAGTACGACGGCCTGGTAATATATGCGAACATTGACAGCATAAAGCCCGACCAGGAAGATGCCTTGCTGGATTTTGTACAACAGGGGAAGGGATTTATTCCTGTTCATTGCGCGAGCTTTTGTTTTCAGAATTCGACGGAATATATTAAGCTGGTGGGGGGACAATTTCAAAAACATGATACCGGTACGTTCGTGACTTCTATCGTTAATAAGGAACATCCTGTGACGCAATCTCTCGATACATTTTCTACCTGGGATGAAACCTATGTTCACCACCAGTTAACCGATGACAGAAGCGTGTTAATGGAACGGGTTGAAGGAGATCATCACGAACCATGGACGTGGGTAAAAGATCATGGAAAGGGCCGCGTGTTTTATACGGCTTATGGACACGATGAACGTTCCTGGAATAACCCAGGATTTCACCAGCTGATGAAGCAGGGAATATTATGGGCCGTTGGCGATCAGGTAAGATCGCAATGGGAAGAGTTCGCTAAAGACCTACCGAAGCTTATCTATAAAGAGGCTCCCAACATTCCGAACTATGAAAAAAGAAACCCCGTTCCACAGTATCAGGAGCCTTTATCACCCTCTGAATCTGCAAAATTAATTCAAGTACCGGTTGGATTTGATCTGGAATTATTCGCCTCTGAACCTGACATCATTAATCCTATTGCTATGGATTGGGATGAAAAAGGAAGATTGTGGGTAATTGAGACCGTCGACTATCCCAACACCGTGCGGGATGACAAAGGCAAGGGTGATGACCGGATAAAAATATGTGAGGATACTGATGGTGACGGTAAAGCGGATAAGTTCACACTGTTCGCGGAAAACTTAAATATTCCTACAAGCCTGGCTTTTGCCAACGGTGGGGTTATTGTATCCCAGGCGCCGCAATTTCTTTTCCTGAAAGATACCAATGGCGATGACAAGGCGGATGTAAGAGAAGTGTTGATAGAAGGATGGGGAACATTTGATACGCACGCCGGGCCATCAAACTTAAAATATGGGTTTGACAATCAGATATGGGGCGTAGTCGGTTATTCCGGATTTAAAGGAATCCTTGATGGAGCCAACCGGGAATTTCGACAGGGAATATATCACTTTCAACCCGATGGATCTGGTCTGGAGTTTCTTACCAGTACCAGCAACAATACCTGGGGATTGGGATTCAACGAAAACAACGACGTGTTTGCTTCAACCGCTAATAATACCCATAGCGTGTTTATGGGTATCTCGGATAAAATGGCCAGGGGCGTTGAGGGCATTGCTATTGGAAGCGTTAAGATCGATGGTCATTATGGGATGCACCCGATAACCGCGAAGGTAAGACAAGTGGATGTATTCGGAGGTTTTACGGCCGCGGCAGGGCATAATTTCTATACCGCCCGCGACTATCCTAAAAATTTCTGGGATAAAACTGCTTTTGTTACTGAGCCGACAGGCCATCTGGTACATATTGCGCGCATCGAAAAAGATGGGGCAGGATTTGTGGAGAAAGATGGCTGGAATCTTTTCGCTGGCGCGGATGAATGGGTTGCGCCCGTTGATGCAAAAGTCGGTCCTGATGGTGCTGTCTGGGTATTGGATTGGTACGACTTCATTGTTCAGCACAACCCTACCCCTAGCCTGGAACGTGGCGGTTATGCTGCGGTGAACGGACCTGGCAATGCCTATGAAAATCCTTTGCGCGACAAACAGCGGGGACGGGTGTGGCGGGTCGTCAGCCAGGAAGCAAAACCCTATAAAGCCATTCAGTTAAGCAAAGACGAACCTAAAGACCTTTTAAAGGCACTTTCAAATGACAACGCTTTTTGGCGAATGACGGCGCAACGCCTGCTTGTTGAAAGCCAAAATATGGAGGCGGTTTCGTCACTTTACAAGTTGATAAGGGATCAGGACTTGAATGATAGCGGTCAAAATCCTGGCGCAACCCACGCGCTATGGGCTATTCAGGGTTTACGCGTCATTCAGTCCGGAAATGAAGCCTTCCGGGTTGTGACAGAGGCATTAAAGCATCCGGCTCCGGGGGTGCGCAAAGCGGCGATACAAATACTCTCAAAGATCCAATGGACAGAGGAGGTAATTATAGAATCGGGATTATTGAATGACCCTGACCCGAATACACGATTAACGGCCATACTCTCACTCGTGGATGTGTCACCTTCAGATCAGATAGGGCAAACGTTGTATACCCTTACCAAGGAAGCTTCGGTGAAGAATGATAACTGGTTATCCAGGGCAGTCTATGTAGCCGCTAACCAGCACAGAAAAGGGTTTCTGACCAGCTTCCTCAAAGAAAATCCTGATTTTGACAAAACCCACAAATCCCTGAGTAAAAAACGGGAAGCCGTAGACTACGATGATGCTACCTGGAAGCCCATGAAATTACCCCAGTCAATTGAGCAGGCTGGGCTTAATATGGATGGCGTAATATGGTTTCGCCGAATCGTGAATATTCCGGGAAGCGCAGTAAATAATCGTGCATCGATCTCGCTGGGACCTATTGATGATTCGGATGACACGTGGATTAACGGTATTAAAGTCGGCGCTACGAAAAATGAATACAGCAAGCTAAGAAACTATGATATTCCTTTGGGAACCTTAAAGCCGGGAAATAATATAATTTCCATAAGGATGGATGATACCGGAAACAGAGGCGGCCTTTACGGAAAAACAGAAAACATGTTTCTTCAAACAGTCAGTAAAAAAATACCGTTGGATGGAGAATGGAAATATGAAATTGAAAAACAATATAGCGCCGATACAAAAGGCATTTTTAAGGAGCTATCTATTGGAGAAACTTTTGCCAGTGCATATCTCGCAACCACAAAATTATCCGTGCAACCCTCCTCAGACCAAGCGGTTTCTCCTGCCACGGAGGGCACAATCGTCATCAATATCCAGGCGCTGGAAAACGCGATGAAATTCGATCTGAAAACGTTTACGGTAGAAGCCGGGAAACCGGTAGAAATTATTTTCCGGAATCCCGATTTCATGCAACATAATCTGGTAATTACAAAACCCGGCTCACTGGAAACTGTGGGAAAGGCTGCCGATAAACTGGCGACGGATCCCAAAGGGGTAGAAATGCAATATGTACCAGCTATACCCGAAGTATTATTTAATACGCGATTGGTGAATCCACAGGAGACTGTGAAACTTCAATTTATCGCCCCAGAGCTGCCGGGCGACTACCCTTATGTGTGTACTTTCCCGGGTCATTGGTCCATCATGAATGGCCTGATGAAAGTGGTCAAAAATAAATCAGCGTTATGATATTTATGGGTCATTGTTGATCACTAAACTCCCCCGGCGACGACGGGAGAAAGTAGAAAGTCAAAAGTAGAAACCTCAGTCTCTCCGCAGGTGTCTCACGTCTAGTGGACGCTGCGGTGGTCCCTGAGACAGGATACTTTGCGACGACGACGGAAGGACGGTGATTGAGCATTTAGTTTGCAAACGAAGAAAATTTTGAAACAGTTGAATAAAAAAGTATTGTGAGTATACAGGTAAAGTACGGGGTGAGCACATGGTTATGGACCTCCCCTTTCACAACGGACACGATTGCCCTTTTTCCCAAGATAAAATCTATGGGATATGATGTGGTGGAAATTGCGGTGGAATATCCGGATATGATTGACGGCCTGAAGGTGAAACAGGCTTTGCATGAACATGGACTTGAAGCTGTGGTATGCGGCGCCTTTGGTCCTACCCGCGACCTTACGAACGAAGACCCCGCCGTGCACAAGCATTGTTTCGAATACATTCAGAAATGTTTCAACCTTTGCAATTCATGGAACGCCCAATTTTTGGCCGGACCTATGTATTCTTCGGTGGGAAAAGCCCGAATGGTGCCACCTGAACAACGCGTTGTAGAATGGGAACGCGCAGTGAGTAACCTCTACAAGGTCTGCACCATGGCCCAGGAGCACGGATTAATGATTGCATTGGAGCCTTTGAACCGCTTTGAATCAGATCTGGTCAATACAGCGGTGGATGTCATGGAACTGGTTGAGGATATCAATCACCCGGCAGCAAAAGTTTTACTCGACGGCTTCCATATGGCCATAGAAGAGCAGGACATCGAAAAGGCAATTGTCACAGTCGGCGATAAATTAATTCATGTTCAGGTGTCTGAAAATTACAGGGGTATTCCCGGCACTGGATTAACCCCTTGGCAGTCTTTCAAAAGTGGGCTGGAAAAAATCAAGTATCAACAAACCGTTTCCATTGAAAGTTTTACGCCGGAAATAAAAGAACTGGCCGGTGCCGTTTGTATTTGGAAAAACCTTGCTGAAAGTCAGGATGGTTTCGCTTCGGAAGGAATCGCTTTCTTAAAAAAATTATTAAATGCATAGTGCAATGAGCAACAGAAAAATTAATATCGCGGTTATAGGATTAGGATTTGGCGCAGAGTTCATTCCCATTTATAAAAAACACCCCAACGCGAACATCGTGGCTATTTGCCAACGAAATAAATCAAAGCTAAATGAAATTGGGGATGCTTTCTCTATAGAAAAACGCTACACAGATTATGATGCCTTGTTACGGGACCCAGGAATCGATGCCGTACATATTAACACCCCGATACCCGAACATGGCACGCAATCAATCAAAGCATTAAAAGCAGGGAAGCATGTTGCTTGTACAGTCCCAATGGCGACTACTGTAGAGGAGTGCGAAGAAATTGTAGGGCTCACAAAAGAAAAAGGTCTTACCTACATGATGATGGAGACAGTGGTGTATGCCCGGGAGTTTCTTTTTATGAAAGAGCTTTACGACAAGGGTGAATTGGGTAAAATTCAATTTATTAAAGCAAGTCATCAACAAGACATGGATGGATGGCCAAATTACTGGCCTGGATTACCCCCCATGTATTATGCAACGCATTGTGTAGGTCCCGTGCTTGGCCTGATGCGGGCAGAAGCAGAATATGTTTCATGTTTCGGATCGGGAACCATTCGCGAAGAGTTGCATCATCATTACAATTCACCTTATGCAGTAGAAACCGCCCATATAAAATTCCGCAATTCCGACCTTAGTGCACATGTTTACCGCTCTTTGTTTGACGTTGCCCGACAGTACCGTGAAAGTTTCGAAGTGTATGGCTCAAAAAAATCGGTCGAATGGCCTTTGATTGAAGGTGAACCGTTAGTGCTGCATACTGCTAAAAAACCAGAGGATGAAATTCCTGAAAAATTAACGTGTCCGGATTATGCAAAACTTTTACCGGAACCCATTCAACGATTTACGACGAAAGGGGTGTATGATGCGGAGGATCACCAGCATCTTTCATTTACCCAAGGGGCCGGACATGGCGGCTCACATCCCCATCTTGTACACCAATTTTTAAATGCTTTAATTAAAAATACCCAGCCAT
>JBDSIM010000283.1:0-16139 GCA_039917935.1 Cyclobacteriaceae bacterium
GCTCTATCCCGCGGGGCCCACAAAGTTCGTTTTTCAAAAGCAGTATTATCGTCCACAGTGGGCACCCCCCACAGCACTTTGCTGGTATAAGCAAATAAATTGCCAAATTCATCATGGTCTTCAACTATGCAACCTATTATGATGGCACCCAGGCTGTCTCCGGGAACTGGCTGGTCTAATTCCACCTCTGCCCTTCCTTCTCCATCGGTTGTGTAAACGTCATCACCCAGGCTTAGGGCTCCAAATAATCGCTTTACTATAAACTTCATTTCCACTTCTTCAACCGGCACCCAGCCTTCTGCGGTCTTTTGTTCAATCCTTCCCGTGATCAATTTGGATTCATCATCCGTGGTTAGTACTAACCGTGCACGACTTATATGCAACGATTCACTTACCTCCTCTGTACTGTCCGATTCCAAAACCGTTGCATAAAAATCAAACTCATCCAGGGATTCCCAGGACGCTTTTAATTTTTCCGGCAGCACGAGTTTGAACTCGCCTTTTTCGTTGGTAATTCCTGAACCCACTAATGCGTTTTCTGTTTCCTTATTAAAGGTAAGGTTCACATGCAGTCCACTTATAGGATAAAACCTGCGATCAATCCGCTTTCGCACAGTCGTGATCACATAGGGTAATTCGTCACCTGCCTGAAAGTAATTAAGTGTTACACTTGGTGTGATCTTTACGCTTTGTGCCTGGCTGTTGGTGTGCAGACAAGCAATGAAAAACACACATATCAATATTTTCAACCTGATCATGACGGCATAGGTTTAATTTCACCCTGAAGATTTTCTTTTACGGTTTCCTCAATGGGAATAATGGGTAATATCCGCGCAAAAAATGTTATCACCAATAATGCTCCCGCCAAGGAACCGCACGTTATGGCCCATTCTTCCCAGGTAGGAAAATAATGGGCGTATTCGTCTGGTGCATCGGCAACAGGCAAAAACGGGTGCAACAAGGTTGGAGTAACTATGAGAAAGCGCTTGAACCATGCACCCACCACGACAAGGATACCCATGATAAACATGGGCAATGGCTTTCGGCCTGCCCTGAAGAGCATCACAACTGCCGGAAGAACCATGCCCATTAAAATCACCAACCAGAACAATGGTGCAAACGAGCCAGTAAATAACTCTGTCAAATGTTCTTCTTCAGATTTTTTCATCTTAAAAGCCGGCACCAGGTATTCGTTAATATTAAAATAGAGATATAATAGCGCCAACATTACCAGCATTTTGCCCATGTAATCAAAGTGTTTTAGTGTAATATAATTTTCCAGGTGATAAGCCCTTCTGAACACATACATAGCAACAATTACTCCCCCGGCGCCTACTAAAAATGCCCCGGAAACAAAGTAAGCCCCGAAGTTGCTGCTGTCCCAACCTGCGCGGTAGGTAGTTGCAAATAACCACGAGGTTACCGTGTGAATAGCAAAGGCCACCGGTATGATGGTGATGATCAATATGCGGATAGACCTGCTTAAAATTCTCTCCTGATCGGGCGTACCCTTCCAAAAGGAACCCAGAAAACTGTAGAACTTAACCATGCGTGGACTGAAGCTGTCTTTAAATTTTAACAAGATTTTCAGATCAGGTAATAGAGGAAAATAAAGCAATAGCACACCCAATACCAGGTAGGTTGTAATCACAATCACATCCCACATAATCGGAGATTGTAATCGGCCGTACAGGAAGAGGTAATAAAAGCGGTCGGGCCGCCCCATGTCCACGATGATAATAATGGAAGCAAAAAGGATTGCGGAGACTGCAATAATTTCAGCAATGCGGGTTAGTGGGGTACTCCAGGTTGCATTAGTAAGGCGAAGGATAGCGGTGATTAATGAGCCCACCAGGCTCACCGCCACAAAGAAAACAAAATTCGAAATGTAAATTCCCCACAGCGCATAATCGCGCATACCGGTCACGCTAAGTCCGTAGTTCAACTGACGATAGTACCCAAACAACCCCACTGCACAAATGAGCAGCAGAACAGCAACCCAAATTTTTCCGGCACGTCCAAAGGGTTGAGGAAGCAGGTCTCGATGAATCCTTTCTGTTATTGATGTCTGCATTTTTTTTTAAGTGTTTTGTATTTATTTTTTAAGACCTTCTTCATAAGGGAACAACCGGTTAACCGGTGGCAAGTAATACACCCGAGGCTTGGTACCCAGATCTTCGAGTAAACGATAGCCTGCACGGTCGCGGATTAACTCGCTGAAACGAACGGTTTCCGAACCATTGGTAACGGTGTCTTCGTTCATATCGCCAAAAAAGAATACACCATTCGGGCATGCCGAGACGCAATGCGGCAGTTCGCCCTTGCGCACCATATCTGGACAGAAGTCACATTTTCCAACCGTGCCTATTTTTGGCGGGCAACTTGTTTCGGGCGAATACTCCATGTCAAGCGACTCCTTAGGAATAACGGGTTTGTCCCAATTGAACACCCGAGTGGAGTAAGGACATGCGGCCATACAAAACCGGCAACCAATGCAGCGATCATTGTCGATGAGCACAATGCCATCAGTCCGCTTGAAGGTTGCATCAACCGGGCAGACCTTTACACACGGAGGCTCATCACAATGCATGCAGGTAGTGGGTTGCCAGTAGGGGGCTGTATGTTCACCATCCTGCATGGAATATATCTTAATCCAGTTTTGTCCCTCATTTACAAAGTGAGCCTTATTGCAGGCCGACTGGCATTTTTTAAGGTTCTTGCAGAGTGCAAGGTCAATCACCATCACTAACTTCTTTCCTTCAATACCTTTTCTGGCATCAATGGGCGAGGGAATGGGAACATCAGGCACGGGTTTTAGAAATGCCTTATCTACTTCAATAATATACCCATCCACTGAAAGAAGTTGCACCTTTTCACCGGATTCTTCAACACCCTCATCGGGCCCTGGTAAAAACGGGTTGTCGTCTCGGGAAAATAATTTCGTTAGAAATAATTTCCTTGAATTTTCTTTATTCTGCATCATGCCATTGTTTTCAATTATGCTGCTTTAAAGTGTCTGGTCTTTCCAAACCCATGATACCAGTTTGTCCTTTGTAGCGACCGTTTTATTTTTCGGCAACTTTCTGATATCCACTTCCACCAGCTTGCCCTCGTGGGTAAGAAATTTTGCTGTTTTCAAATCACGTTTCCGCTGGGGCCATTTTTTAATAGTCCCCACCAGGCCGCTGATGACCAATGCACTCACTGCTAAAAAATCTCTTCGTTTAAAAAAATTCATACGTGTTGAATTAAAAGTTCCACAATCGCGTGATATTGAATCCGATTAAAAATTCGCCTTTAAAAAAATCGAAAGAGTTGTAGGCGATATTCTCCTGGGGTATGATGCCTTGGAAATTTGTAAAGAAAATTTGGAAGCCGTGTCCGCTGGTAGCAATCTCCCATCCAATGGTCACTCCGGGTTTTAACTTAAAATTCGGATCATTATGATCTGTTAGTTGTTGTACATAACTAATCATAATTGACGATTGGGCGGAGAATTTATATCGGCCGGCAATGGCAACCGCTATCATATCATTCTTATATAAAGAATCCACTGCATTGAAATGTGAAAAACTGGGAGTAAGCTGAAGTGAAATTTTTGAATTTAACCGGGAGGCAACATTTAATTCATGATAAAATGATAAACGATGAGCATCTTCCGCAAAATTTTCAGGAGCCCGCGTATCAATGACTATGTTTCCAGAATAAGTAACGCTAACCGGTATGCTCCAGTCTCTACGCTGCTTGACAATTGCATACTTTAGATTTAAGTCCACTTGTTTTTTGAATTTGGTGAACCCAAAACCAAGGGCCAGGTTTTCAATGGGAGTATAAGAAAAAACCATTCGTATGTTGGCGGGGGCATAAATTCCATACAGCTCACTAATACCATTCTCAACCGTTCCGAAACGATGTTGAATATTAAACTCTAATGTTTTAGCCGTAGGTACAACCACCGATTGAAGGTCCATCAGCTGTGCACTTTCAAAAGGAGCTTTGACCGGTCGCTTATCGGATTCATCGGATTTTTCATCCTGAGCTTGAACAAGTGATAAAGACAGAAGAATTAGAACACCAGTTGATAGTATTATTTTCCATTTCTTCGCCTTGGATATTGGATTCAATGAGTATTTCATTTTGTTCATGGTTTCAATATTTAATTATCAAGTGCGCCTTGTTCAATCCATTTGAGTATCATCGCCCTATCTTGGTCAGTGGCGTTCTGCTTCATTGTTCCGGTACTTATTTTTTGATAAATAATGCTTTCTTCCGGGGCATCCGTGTAGATATACCCGAAAAAGGTAAGTCTGATATAAGCATTTTGTTCGCTGAGATCCGGTGGAATTCCTGCTTTAGAATGACATCCGGAAATATTGCAGGATTTAGTAAAAATAGGTAGGACATTTAAAGAAAAACTGACACTGTCCGGCACCTCAGAAGTCTTCGGTTCAATGATATCATATGTACAGGCAAACAGACCGCCAGCCAGCATTGCGGCAACTAATAAGGGTTTTATTATTTCTTTAAATTTCATTATTCCTTCGGTTTGAATGTCAATTGCTGATTGGTGATTCCAATTTCATTTAACTCATCATTGTGCGTGACTGAGAAATTGAAATTGTACAACATTTGATCTGGATTAAGATCAATGTCATCTGTATTTCCTGTATTTAATTTTCTAATCAACAGGACGGAATATCCTTTGGTATTGTACTCATCGATTTTTGCTAACTGCACATTGGATATTGACCTTATATCGGAGCTGCTACCGGTGGGATTTTGAAGGTAATACCCGGGTATGCCGCTAAATCCTCTCAAGCGAGCGAACAAATCAGTGCGGTCTGTTTCATTAGCCGGGTAGTGAACCGCCCCTTCATGAGTACTTCCATTTGTAGCAAATGCATCCAATGCACTGCGCGTCCAACGGTTGAACTGCCCCGGTTTATTTAGTCTAATTCCTGTTGGATTAACTGTTCCATCCCCATTTCCCGTTGTCCCATGACAAGTAGCGCACTCAGCCTGGAAGTATAAATCTCCCTTTAGAATATCTCCTGTAAATTCTTTTTTGTTGAGCAAGTAGTAGCCGGGGTCAAGAATCGTAAACCCGCCAGGAACTCGTTGAAGTTCCTGTTGCGTTCCATCCCAATCATACATAGGTCCACTTCGGTTCGTACTTCCAGAATTATTTCTAACATAGGATTTATCTCCCAAATCATTTGTTAAAACGCTGGAATTCTCAATCATATCAATGGCATACCCCAAAGGCTCGGATAACGCCAATGACCAGTTCCACACATCTTTTTTACCATCGGCCATATCAAATGAAAAGATAAATGCATCTTCACTTCGTTGCGATGTCCACCCCGTTGTCAACCCTGATTTGTTCGGATCAATCGGTCCGTCAAAAAGCCAATTGGTTTTCGATGCATTGAATAGTGTGTCTTTCCAAGAAATAAGAATATAGATACTGTCGTTATCGTAGGCAGCTTTCATGGTAATGAACGGATTCTTTCCTTGATTAAAATCTGAAAGTCCATTGAAAAGGCCGCTTACATTAAAGAGTCCATCATCAGCTGGAACTTGGGAGGTTACCAGATTCTGAGGATTGATAACGAGATAGTCTGCAGTTTTCCAATAGCTGGAGGTAATTTTATTAGGTCGGGTTGTCACGTAGGGCGCCGCCTCCAGAGTTGTGGTGGGATCTGGAACATCTGGCTGTGGAAACTTGATGGGATCGTTTTCGAAGTAAGTGCATCCTACTAAGACAATTCCGATTATAAAAAACCCTATTCTCTTCATGGTAATTTTGGTAACCTAAAACGGTTTTTTGAATTAAATAAGGGGGGCAATTGCCCCCTTTATTCAGCAACTTGGATTTTTATAGTTGCTTGTACATTACAATACTGATTTGTATCTTAATCGCCGCATCAGCTAAACTGGATGAGGTGATTCCATAGTCAGCTTTAGCCTTCATAGAGAAACGACCTTCAAATCCAGAGTATATTCTATTGTTGGAAGGATCGGTCCAGGCGGGTACAGCTTTGAACCAGATCTCGGCTGGTTTGGTAACTCCGTTGAACACAACATTTCCCTTTGCAACATATCCATCACCCAGTTTGGCAACACTTGTACTTACAAATTGTGCATAGCGTTTTGTGTTTACAGTGATCGGTTGAGGGACAGCATCAGTTGGAGTGGCGTTATCTGCTGTGATTCCAAACGTTCCCATGATGCAACCCAATTCGGTAAACATTGAAGCAGGGCTAAAAAGTGGAACGTCCATGTTGGTAAGCCGGTTGTCTCTTCCACCCGGGGTGCGTGTATTGACGCTCGCTAAGTCAACCTCAAAGTTGAATGAACTGGTGGCTAAATTATTTGGATCAAAATTGAATACTGCTTTGCTGAGCTGTGAAAAGGATCCGCTAAAATCAGCTTCAGTGCCACGGTAAGGAAATTCAAAAGTTAACGGGCTATGGACTGCATCGTAAGTCCAGGCACCTGTATTGGCATAAGCACTTCCCGTCCAGGCGTAATTGGCTGCCAAAACTTCGATTCCCGTTTGTCCGGTAGAAACAAGGGGCAACTCCTGAACGACATCTGTAGAAGCAACATTAATTGCCACCGGTTCACTCGTTGTAAAAGTCAATCCATCCATCCGGCCGGAGATATTCTTATTGTCGGAAAAATAGGTTGCCCTAAGCGTATAGGCTCCCGTACTTAAGTTTGTAAAATTATAATCTCCATTTTCATCGGAAATGGTAGAAATCGATGCCGTTGTGTTGGCTAAATACACGACTGCTCCCAATGCATTTGCGGTGGCACCGGAAGCATCTGTAAAGGTTACTTTGCCTGAAACCGATACCAAGGGGGGAACTGGCTCATCTTCGCTGCATCTTACCACAGTAAGCAGCGCGAATAATAATAGAAAGGCTGAAAGAAATTTTAACGTTTTCATATTCATATAGTTTTTGTTGATAGATCATCACGACAAAAGAAGGATATCCAACCGGCTTCTTTAATGATGGCTATCATGATAACGCATGATTTTCGTCAGCTAATTTTTTAACCAAAAAAAGGGGGGATGTGATCCCGATACCGTTTATTTAAAAGAGTATCGAAGAATGTTCTTCAGAAATAAATCGGACAGTTCCTCTTGTGATTTGAATTCTGATGGTTGGATAAAATGTATTCCTGTCGATGCGGAGAGTTGAATTTCGTTTTTTTCTTTCCTGAAAACGGAAACACTGTAGTTAGGAAGTGTATCAGGTAACACAAAAATTTCAATGTAAACAAAGAACTCGTCATCTTTGATTTCTTGGACCTTATCGAATGGAATCATTTTATGAACAAACGAATGTGGGGGCATTAAACTATCCTTATGCATTGCCTTTTCAAGTTCAAAGGCCTGGTAGTATGGCCAGTGACGCCCAGAGGAATTGGAAATCGCATATTTGCAGGCAGGAATATTTTTTTCGAGATAGAGTTTGTTCCTTTCGGCTGTTTCAGAAGAAGAATTTGATTTTACTATAAAGCGGAAGTTTTTTTCTGGCGCGATGTTTCCAGGTTTGGAATAACATCCGGAAATCAAAATGAAGAATATAATTAAGATTTGTTGATGCATAAGTATAAATAGGGCCTTTCGGCCCTTTATAATTCTATTTTTGAAACGTGCGCATGTATGAATTGTACCGCAAAATATTTGTCTGGGTCAATTATGAAAGAATAATTACAGAAAAAATGATGATTGTCAATTCTACCAAAAAAGGAAAGCAGGAAGACTATTTTGGTTTTGTTTTTTCATATCTGTTGGCATTTTTATTACCTAAACCTATCCTTCTTTCCTTCAATATGTAATGGGCATCTCTAAAAACCCTGGATAAAGCTACAAAAATAAATTATGTGTGGTTATCGTTGAAAAAAAGAAGAAATAAATGAGCAGCACAACGCGAGGATTATTTGACGAGCAGTTTCGGTTAGAAAAAATCAGTAAGCAAAACTACCCGCTTGAAAAATTACTGGCCCATATTGATTTTGAGTTTTTTCGCAAGCTGTTAGAGGACTATTTTAGAAAGGATAAAGAGGAAGGGGATAATAAGGGAGGCCGGCCGCCCTATGATTACGTAATGATGTTTAAGATTGTAATCCTGCAACGCTATTGTAGTTTAAGTGATGACAGTACCGAGTATGCGATCTTAGACCGATTGTCGTTCATGCGGTTTTTAGGATTGACCCTTTCCAATGCCGTAGCGGATTCCAAGACAATTTGGAATTTTAAGAATGAATTAGCCAAGGGCGACATGGTCAATAAGTTGTTCAGAAAATTAGATAATAGACTTAGACAAGCAGGGAGTGATTATACATCAGGGTAAGATGGCAGATGCGACAATTGTAGAGACGCCCCGTCAACGTAACAGCCGGGAAGAGAATGAGCAGATTAAAGCGGGTGAGATGCCGGAAGAGTGGAAAGAAAACCCAAACAAACTGCGCCAGAAAGATGTTGATGCAGCTTGGCTTAAAAAGAACGGAGAAAATTTTTATGGCTATAAAGACCATATCAAAGCCGATACCAAGATTAAACTGATTACCGATTATGAAGTAACATCGGCCAGTGTGCATGACAGTGAAGCACTGGAAAGCTTATTGGATAAAAAAGAAGATCAAGACCAACCTTTCTACGCAGACAGCGCCTACCGAAGTGAAGCGATAGAAAGGAGTTTAGAAAAGAAGAACATTGAGTGACAAATCCATGAGAAAGGTTATCGAGGCCGTCCACTAACCAAGAGGCAACAGGAGCGCAACAGGAAAAAGTCAAAAGTACGGGCTCGGGTTGAACACATCTTTGCGTTTATGGAAAACAGCAGGCAGGGTATGTACCTCCATTGCCGAAGCTTGGTGCGAGCCGAAGTCGCCATAGGGTTGATGAACATCCCTTACAATTTATTCCGCTTAACACAACTCAAGATATGTCTATCAAGGGCGTAGTGGCTCCAATCGGAGCGAATGATGCCCCAACAAGGGGGAAAAACCTCAGAGAAGAGGTGATATAGAGTGAATCACGAAAGTTTTTATAAAATATTAACCTAAGTAAATAAATATTATTTTAAAAACGGGTTGTTAGAGATGCCCTAATGATGAAAGTCACTTAGCACCAGGACTCATTACATACGGGGTTAAACTCACTCTCACTTTAGACTTGAATACAGAATTGAGGATCAATCCTTCTTAAACAATTATCAAATTTCCCTGCCATCCTGTCACTTATTCGGGATTGGAACAGCATTTGAAATCGCTCTCTAATCAACTTCTTTCTCTAAAACTCTGACAAATCATGGCTACTACATCCGAAAAAGGTTCTATTTCAATCCATACCGAGAACATCTTCCCGATTATCAAAAAATTCCTTTACAGCGACCACGAAATCTTTCTGCGCGAATTGGTATCCAATGCCGTGGATGCCACTCAGAAGTTAAAGAAACTCTCTTCCCTTGGAGAGTTCAACGGTGAATTGGGAGATCTGTCCATTGCGGTAAGCTTTGATCCGAAAAAGAAAACCATTACGGTGAGCGATAAGGGTATTGGCATGACTGCTGAGGAGGTTAAGAAATACATTAACCAGATCGCTTTTTCAGGAGCAGCCGAGTTCGTTGAAAAATTTAAAGACAAGGCTGACGGAAAAGATATTATAGGCAAATTCGGCCTCGGTTTTTATTCCTCCTTTATGGTGGCGGATAATGTCGAAATTATTTCCAGGTCTTACCAGGCTGTTGATGGCGACGAAGCTGTTCGATGGGAATGTGATGGGTCAACGGAATTTGAGATTTCTTCTGCCAGGAAAGAAACAAGGGGAACAGATGTTATCCTGCACATCAACAAGGAATCAGAAGAATTCCTGGATGAATGGAGATTAAAAGGTATCCTTGAAAAATATGGCAAGTTCCTGCCAGTCGAAATCAAATTCGGCACAAAAGAAGAAAGTGTTGAAGATGGCGTGGACAGTGAGGGCAAGCCAAAATATAAAACCGTTAAGAGTGACAGAATTATTAATAACCCTGCTCCCTTATGGACTAAATCGCCGAACGATTTAAAAGATGAAGACTATTTAAAATTTTACAAAGAACTTTATCCGTTCGCCGAAGACCCGCTTTTCTGGATCCACCTCAATGTGGATTATCCTTTTAACCTTACGGGTATCCTGTATTTTCCAAAAGTTAAAAATGATTTTGAGATCAATAAGAATAAGATCCAGCTTTATTCCCGTCAGGTTTTTATTACGGATGAAGTGAAAGATGTTGTTCCAGACTTTCTCATGTTGTTGCACGGAGTTTTAGACTCTCCCGATATTCCTTTGAATGTATCGCGCAGCTACCTCCAGTCGGACGCGAGCGTAAAAAAAATCAGTCAGCATATCACCAAAAAAGTGGCGGATAAATTGCAGGATCTTTTCAAAAAAGACCGCAAGGACTTCGAAAAGAAATGGGATGACATCAACATTTTTGTCAAATATGGCATCATCAGTGACGAAAAATTCTATGATCGCGCCAAAGAATTTACCTTATTAAAAAATGTTGATAGCCAATACGCAACATTGGAAGAATACAAAGAAAAAGTTAAGACGAATCAAACTGACAAAGAACAGCAGCTGGTCTATCTCTATGCTTCAGATAAAAGCAAACAGCATAGTTTCATTGAAGCGGCAAAAAATAAAAGTTACGATGTGCTTTCGTTTGATGGCGTCTTAGACAGCCACTTCATTAACACACTGGAACAAAAACTTGAAAAGACTCAGATAAAGCGCGTTGATAGCGACACGGCTGAAAAACTGATCAGCAAAGATGAAAAGCTTGAGAGTGTTCTGAATAAAGATCAGGAAGATCAGGTGAAAAGTATTTTTGACAAAGCCATCAGTAATACCAATATGACAGTGGCTATTGAGCCTATGTCACCCGATGATCTGCCGGTGGTTATTACGATGAGCGAGTTTATGCGCAGGATGAAAGACATGGCAAAAACCGGTGGCGGTTACGGATTCATGGGCACCATGCCTGACAATTATAATGTCGCCATAAACGGTAATCACACCATAGTGCAGAAGATTCTTAAAGCCGAGACAGAAGAACAAAAAACAAAGCTCGCAAAACAGGCCTACGATCTGGCATTGCTTTCACAGAATATGCTGACAGGCTCTGAGCTGACTAATTTTATCAAACGAAGTGTTGAAATGGTTTCCTGAAAATGGTATGGACAAAGATGGTAAGACCCCAATAGACTTGGGGTCTTTTTTTTTAAGCCAACATTGGCCAGTTCTGTTGCCGCGACTTGAGGTGATTGCTTTATCATTACAGTTGGTTTTAGACCGCTGACTTTGGGAAATTGCGCCTGGGATTCGCTAATTTTTCACCTTTTCCTTCCTAATTGTTAGATCAAAGGTTCAGTAAGAATTCCCAGGGTATTAAAATTTTCGGTAATATTTTTTAACTAATTTCGTTTGTCATTTATTATGAGCCGTTTCATATTATTCATTTTTATTCTGCTGGCATCTTCTTCCGGCATCATTGCTCAGGTTGATGACCAGGAGCCACAGGATGAGCGTTTTACCATTGACACCCCGGTTACACTTGATTTTGAAAAAGAGGAAGAAGAGGCTAAACCAAAAAAAAAGAAAAAGGTCAAGAAAAAGGTGTTCTACGGTATAAAAACAAAAAAAGGCTTTACCCGGAAAGGCTTTGGCGATAGGGTTACCTATGAATTATTCTACGTGTTGAAGAGACCGCAGAAGCCCGAAACATTTGTCCGCGATCTCTACTGGTATGATTACACGCGTAAAGAGATCAGGAAAACCGAAAAATTTGACCCTGAAAAGGGCGTGTTACTCCACGGACCTTATGTGAAACGGATGGGTGAGGTTGTGCTTGAAAAAGGGATATTTTACAAAGGTACCAAACACGGCCGGTGGTTATCTTTTAATCGCGACAGCGTTTTGATCAACAAGGAAAAATACTTCAAGGGGTGGCCACGGGAATCTTTGGTCAGTTATTATGATCCTCAGGACCGCAAGAAAATGAAGGAGATCACTCCCATTGAATTTGGTGAAAAAGACGGTTACTATTACCGCTTTTATGAAAATGGACAAATGGCCATTGCGGGCGAATACCGGTGGGATCAAAAAATCGGAGACTGGGTAGAATACTATCCCAACAAACGGCGAAAGAAAATAATATCTTATCCTAAAGAACCTTTTAAGGATACCATGCGGCCCTTCATTAAAGCTGAATGGAACGAAAATGGAAAGCAGATTTATACCAATAATAAGACCCGATAATGTAGCGTCCCGAACTGTAGCGGGGGGAAACGGATGGCTAGTAGTTAATCGCATCTTCAAAATGGACGATCTCCGGAGGAGTTCCTAACTTTACAGACACTATATCAAACCTGATGTGTCCCTGCCAGTCGATACTAAAAATGTATTCTTCCGCGGCACCATAGATCAATCTGCCTTTATAATCATCCACAAAACTTTCCGGCTCCCCAAACGCATTTGAACTACGGGTCTTAACCTCGACGAATATCAACCAATCATCACGCTGAATGATCAGATCAATTTCAGCCCGCTTCCAGCGATAATTTCTGGCCAGAACGCGGAATCCTTTGCCCATCAGATATTCCGCAGCGAGATTTTCTCCATTGGCTCCGGTTTTGATTTTATCGCTCATTCAAATGTCATACCTTTGAAAGCGGAATTTACAATTATGTCAACGACCAAAAAATATATTGAGGGATTTACGCGCCAACTAGCGGATGCCCTAAAAATTTCGGAGAGCATCGATCTGGTTCGCCCCGGCAGCGATATCCGGAATATCGTGATTACAGGAATGGGCGGATCGGGCATCAGCGCCAACCTGATAGAATCCCTTACTTTCGGCCGCATTCCGATCCCGATTACGGTTTGTAAATCCTATAATATTCCACAGTTTGTCAATCCACATACCCTGTTTATTGCGTGTTCTTATAGTGGAAATACAGAGGAAACGATCGCTGCCCTGAACAAGGCAATGTTGAAACGCGCCCAATGTATTGTCATTTCATCCGGAGGAAAATTATTGGAAATCGCCCGTGAGTTCAATCTGTTTTATATACAGTTGCCGGGAGGCTCAGAAAGTCCCCGGGCCATGCTGGGCTATAACATGATATCACTGATGTCTTTGTTGTATCATACTAATCTGATAGGAGCCGCTTTCATTAAGGAAACGGAAAATGCGATTGAATTTCTGAACCGCGGCGAAAAGGGCATTCAGTCTGAGGCGGAACTTATCGCAAAAAAACTAAAGGGAAAATTACCCGTGATCTATTGTGATAGCCGACTTTACGCTATGGCCCTTCGCTTTCAGCAACAATTGAACGAAAATGCAAAACATATTGCCCATGTGAATACTTTTCCTGAAATGAATCACAATGAACTGGTTGGGTGGAGGTTTCCGGAAAACCTGATGCCCATGCTTCAGGTGATTTACTTGTATTCAGACCATGACCATGAAAGGGTGGAAAAAAGAATGGAAATTTGTCGTGATATCTTTGAGAAACGGTCCAACCCGATCATTGATGTTATTGGAGAAGGCGCCTCTTTATTGGAGCAATATTATTACCTGATTCACCTGACAGACTGGATCTCTTATTATCTGGCAAAAGAAAACGAAGTGGAGCCCGATCCCATCGAATCGATCCATTTCCTGAAAACCGAATTGCAAAAAATCAAATAGCCCTCGGAAACCTGGAAGCTGCTTCCAGTTTTTTCCTATGAATAAAAAAACTCAATTCATTAACCTTGGTCTCATCGATTATAAAAATGCCTGGGATTATCAGGTCGAACTTTTTAACAAAATCCTTGCGGTCAAAGCAGACAACAGATCCCTTCCTGCTGAACAGCAAAAAGAGACGCAGAACTATTTGCTTTTTTGTGAACATCCGCATGTATTTACCTTAGGCAAAAGCGGCGATGAAGCCAATCTTTTGATTGACAAAAGTCAACTCGACGCGATCCACGCGTCGTATTATCACATTAACCGAGGGGGTGACATTACCTATCACGGCCCCGGCCAGATCGTAGGATATCCGGTAATCGATATGGAAAACTTTTTTACAGACATCCATCGGTATATGCGCTTTCTTGAACAAGCTGTCATCGATACCCTATTGGAATTTCAAATCCCCAGCGGACGGATTGAAGGGCTCACTGGCGTTTGGATCAACTATGAGCGTCCTGAAAATGCCAGGAAAATCTGCGCCCTTGGGGTAAAGACCAGCCGCTGGGTAACGCAGCACGGTTTCGCTCTCAATATCAATACTGACTTGCGTTATTTCGAATACATTATTCCGTGTGGTATCCAGCAAAAGTCCGTCACATCCCTGGAAAGGGAACTGGGAACCAAACAGGATTTGTTACAGGTGGAAACCATTTTGCAGGAAAAAATCAGGGAGCAATTCGGAATGATTTGGATACCTTGAAGTGCCGGTCAGGGTGGGTCAGTGGTCAGTGGAAGAAAATGGCTTTTTTTAGAGCCGGACAAAATTCGAAAAAGAAATGCACATGAAGTCGCCCGAAACCTGAACACATGAACACATGAACCCCTGAGCACAACATTATGATTAAAGACATCGTTGTACCGGAAGTAAAAAACGTAACACTGGCCATCGCGCGCAGAAACATGACCGGAGAAATTCCCGAATGGAAAGTTTACCTGATCAACAACAATGACTTTCCGCTTGACAACACGCTGGTGGCCAGTAAAGGTTACGGGGAAATAAACGGTGAAAAACAAAATACATCCATACTGAGACACTTCCTTGAAATGGTACCCGCACACAGCAGTGCATTAATTGAACCGATAGATGACTCTGTTTTTCACCTGAATAATGAATACTGGGTGAGTTACTATATCGGCAACCAGATTTTTGATAAACGATTTATTTTTGTCCCGGATAGCATGCGCAGAGAAAATATTTCATTCATTAAGGAACTTGACATGGAGGGCGTATTGCATTCCTGAATTATCTGTCGTGAACTGGCGTTAAACTGTGGGCGAAGTTTAAACATAATTGATGGAGGAGATTTGTAATTGACCTGGACTTTTCAGCCTATCCATCAATGCCCCTTTGTAGGTCTGAGGATAAAATTGTGTTTTTTTCGGCAGGAAATCTCGACACAAGCCAACTATATAATATACCAGGAAATGCGCAAAATTCCTAGTATTATCTGCGCAATTTGGGGCCATTATGATGTGAAAATTCAGACATAATTTGCTCAAATGCGCAACAAATTGATCCTTTCACCTGAACCCTGCTCACGTTATTACTGCACGTCTCCAAGGTAATGCTGCAAGGCTTCCACGGACTAATCTCCGAAGGTAGATTTAGCAGATGAGGCGAATTAACGATGGAATTGCAAACCATCACAACATATCATTACTTTAGCAACATATTTGATTACATGAGCCCTGAATTACGCGACATACTTTTTATTGACATTGAAACAGTCGCCGCTACCGACGACTATTCGTCATTAAGTGAACGCATGAAGGTACAGTGGTCGCGAAAAGCAAATTTTTTTAAACGGGATACGCAGTTAACTGATGAAGATCTCTTTCATGAACGGGCCGGCATACATGCAGAGTTCGGGAAAATCGTTTGCGTGGCCGTTGGAAAATACACGGACCATGAATCCGGTGAACTCGGCCTGAAAACAAAGGTATATGCCGATCATAGTGAGCCAGACCTGTTGATGAGCGTGAAAAAAATGATCGAAAAATTCGATGTTGCGACATTGCGTTTATGCGCACATAACGGAAAAGAATTTGATTATCCTTATCTGTGCAGACGAATGCTGATCAACGGCATTGGCCTACCGGCCGCTTTGCATCTATCGGGAAAAAGGTCGTGGGAGGTCCAGCACCTTGACACCATGGAACTGTGGAAGTTTGGCGATTACAAGCACTTTACGTCCCTGGATTTGCTCGCAGCGCTTTTTGATATTCCGACCAGTAAAAACAATATCGACGGAAGCCAGGTTAATTACGTATATCACCATGATAAAGACCTTGAACGGATCAGCGAATATTGCCGGGGCGACGTGGTTGTACTGGCACAAT
>JBDSIM010000284.1:0-8230 GCA_039917935.1 Cyclobacteriaceae bacterium
TTCCGATACATCGACGATCCTGTCTACCCGTTCACGCTCAAAAATTTTTGGCAGGAATTCAGGTGACCATCTTCTTATCCCTGGGATGCAAGCCCCATCAATGGGTTGAGTTCCTATAATCTGCACATTTTTATTCTGCTCTTTTAAATAACGCGATACCCCCATGATGGTACCCGTGGTTCCCATCGCGGATACAAAGTGTGTGACAGTGCCCATGGTATCACGCCAGATTTCCGGGCCGGTAGTGGAGTAGTGTATCTTATAGTTATCGACATTGGCAAACTGATTCAATATATGGTATCCTTGTTTGTCAGCCATTTCCTCGGCAAGCTCTCTTGAATATTCAATCGTTTTAGCGGAAGGTGTTAAAATAACCTTTGCCCCATAGGCCTCCATGGCCAGTACGCGTTCGCGAGTTGAATTATCAGGCATTATCAAAGTCATGTTAAGACCCATAATACGCGCAATCATTGCCAAAGCAATTCCCGTATTGCCACTGGTGGCCTCAACGAGTTTATCACCAGGTTTAATTTCACCGCGTTCCAGCGCACCTTTAATCATTCCGTAAGCCGCCCGATCTTTTACGCTCCCACCCGGATTATCGCCCTCCAGTTTTCCATAAATGGTGACACTTTTATTTATGGGAATATTCTGAAGTTCAACCAGCGGTGTATTTCCTATTAGTTCGTAGAATTTCATGTCAGGTAGGATGATTGTTTAACTTGTACCGGAGGCAGGCCGGGCCAGGGATCGGTTCTTTGCGTAAATCGTACTTGTGTGTTGCCATTTATAGCATTATTAACAGCCTGTCACTTCCGGAACCGCCAAAGGCAGCGGAGATTTATTTATCGTGTTCCGCTTTAAAAATAACAATATCTGGTTCTTCGGTTTCACCATTGTACATTTTTGCCTGATAGTATATCTTGGAATAAGCGGGCACGCTTCGGATAAGCCAGACATTTCCGCCTACCACGCTATGATGACCAATAACCGTTTCTCCCCCAAGAATGGTTGCGCCGGCGTAGACGACAACATGATCCTGTAAAGTTGGGTGACGCTTTTTCTCTGCATCATCTTTGCTGACACTGAGCGCTCCCAGGGTTACCCCCTGATAGAGTTTTACATGATTGCCAATTAAAGCCGTTTCACCAATGACAACCCCTGTTCCGTGATCAATACAAAAATGATTTCCTATTGTAGCTGATGGATGTATGTCTATCCCCGTCTTACTATGAGCGTGTTCGGTAATCGTCCGGGGCAATCCCTCGACGCCCAGCGTATGCATCTGATGTGCGATACGGTAAGCTGCTATGGCATAAAAGCCGGGATATGTTCGAATAACTTCACTTGTGCTTTTCGCGGCGGGGTCGCCTTCATACATCGCAATAACATCTTCATTTAATTTTGCAAAAAGCTGCGGAAGGGAATCAAAAAATCGCCCTGCAATTGACCCAACTTCCACCTTGCCCCTGTTCGGATTAAACCTGATGATACGGTCAAGTTCGGATTGAAGGTCATGCATATGCCGGTCAAAATGATCCAGCGATTCAAAAGTCAGCTGCGTATATTCAGCAAATAAGGTCCCCAGAAGACTCACAAAAAAATCAGCGACTTCAGCAGGAGAAGGACATGTAAGGCACGCCTGATGTGTTTTGTATAGCTTTTGTAAAAATGACTTATCCATGGATACTAAATAGAGTTTTTATTGCTCGGTTCAAAGCTTTTAACATTTTTTAACAGCAAAAAGTACCATTAGTTCTGTAAACCAGAGATAATCAATTCCTTATACACGTATCCCGGCAGGAAAAGTTCTGCAGGCCCGAACTCCGCTGCCTTTCGTACTAACAATGGCATAATATTAATTACAACTATTGTTTTTTTTGACATCAGTTGTCACGTTCTTTTCACCATCATTGCACTATGAGTCTAAACGAAGTAAATACCCAATGGACCGACGAACGAATTCTGGAAGTGGTCCGTAAACTGAGGAATGACCTTATAAAAGATTTTTTGGATGAACGCCATTTGAAAGATTATTTAGCCAATCACTTCAGGGTAAATGACCTTTCCAATATTAAGGTTGAATTTATTAAAAAAGATTTAAAGGAACTGCTTATTTCACCCGTCAATACAAATCATTATCAGGGCCTAATTGACCAGATAAGGGATACAGACAGCGCTGCCATTTCTGAAACGAACGAGCCCCTCTTTTACAAAGAACTGGAGAATATCTTTAAACGCTACATATATGGTTAGACCGGGGCACAATTTGATGAGGCCCTGCGTTAAAATCCGCTGCTGGAAAACCTTGATTTAATGGCAAATTTTAAAACCTGACGTTAGCTAAACTGTTCGATGATCCTTTTCAGGTATTCAACCTGGACAACACCAGCTTGTTTCCATTTTAGTTCACCATTTTTAAACAGGGCAAGCGTTGGAACACCTTTTACCTGGTAAATATTGGCCAGCGTCTGGTTTTTGTCTACATCAATCTTGATAATTTTAGCCTGATCTCCCAATTGATTTTTGAGTTCTTCCAATATTGGTTTCATCATCTTGCAGGGCCCGCACCAGTCCGCATAAAAATCCACTAGCGTTGGTTTTTCACTTTTCACAAGACTAGAAAAAGTGGCATGTGCCATAATTTAGGTTTTCATCACAACAAAAAAACCAGGCAGGGAGTTTCCTTTCATCTGCAAAGAATATTTCAGGAACTTTTTTAGCCAGAAACACCTTCGGACATTATGCTGATACGATTCGAAACCGGCAATGGCTGCATTCGAACGGAATCAACCAGTTGCCAGGTATAAATGTGGAATAATGATCAAATTAAAATATAGTAACGGAATTTTTAATCCTTTCTTTAATGCGATTATTCTCACTGTCGCCCTTTTGATTTCCTGTCAACAGGAAGATCCCAAACCAGTTTCGACCATTACCAATGAAGCCAATAACTATGTTAATTCCTGGATCCAGGAAAACATGGAATATTGGTACCTATGGAATAATAAATTGCCGTCAGCTCCCGATAAAACTATGGATCCTGAATCCTTTTTCAAGTCGCTACTGTATTCCGAGGACCGCTTTTCCTGGATTCAGAATGACTACGAGGAACTTCTCAACAGTCTGCAAGGAATTTCCAGGGAAGCGGGGTATGAATATGTTCTTTACAGGGAGAAAGAAGCCAGTGACAATGTCCTTCTTCAGATCCTGTATACCAAACCGGAATCACCCGCTTCAAGCGCGGGGTTAAACCGTGGTGATATTATCACACACATCAATGGTCAGCAAATTACCGTTGGTAATTATAAAGAACTGCTTGAATCGATCGCCGAGGATCATTCGATTCAGTACAAACCCATTATGACGGAAGAGAAAGGCTTTGGGGCTGTGAAAACGATCTCCTTATCGTCCATCCAATACGCGGAAGATCCCAATTATCTGCATAGTATTATCCCAGCGGGGGATAAAAAAATAGGATACTTTGTGTACAATTTTTTTGCGACGGGAACGGACGGTGAACAGGGTAAATACGATGCGGAAATGGACGCCATATTTTTGACTTTTAAAAGTGAATCTATAACCGACCTTATTCTGGATCTGAGATTCAATAGTGGAGGCTCAGAAACATCGGCCAAAAATCTGGCAAGTCTGGTGGGCACCGGAGTGGACAACAGCAAAGTGTTTTTGAAAAGGGAATACAATTCAAAGGTTAAAGAATCGATTTTAAGGGATGAGGCATTGGGTGAAGATTTTCTTGTGAGCAAATACACGAGCAAAATAAATAATATCGGAAATCAATTATCGGGTGGAAGGGTATATGTGTTGACCAGCTCGCGCACTGCGTCCGCCAGTGAATTGATCATTAACGCCCTTAAACCTTTTATGGATGTTTTTCTAATCGGCGATAGAACGTATGGAAAGAATGTGGGCTCCATTTCGCTTTTTGAGGAAAAGGACTCGAAAAATGCCTGGGGTATTCAACCTATTGTTGTTAAAGTTTTTAACAGCCTGAATCAGTCTGAGTACAGCACCGGTTTTGAACCCAATGTTTTGCATAAGGACAACGATCTGATTTTGTATCCTTTGGGCGACACCCGTGAAACTTTGCTAAGTCAGGCCTTATCTCAGATTGCAGGAATCTCCACGAGAGAAAGATTGGATGAGAGCAAAGAAACAAGAAAACCACTGGCTCACTCACTCGATTTTAAACGGAGAGGTTTTAATCTCAATGTAGATGACAACCTTCCCGATTTTTTACTTAATCACTAAAAGAAATACATTAGCTAGTTAGCGGCAAACAGCTTTGTAAGGAAAAAATTGAATGGCAGAAAGAGTTTTTTACCAGGCCAAAGACTTTCATCAATGGGCTAAAGCTAGTGGCAATTGACCATTACTTATTGATTACTTATTACGTAAAGTCAGCCGCACTATTCCTTCATACCTTATACCTTTATCTCCTATTTCCTTATACCCTATACCTCTATACCTTTATACCTTTATACCTCTATACCTCTATACCTCTATACCTCTATACCTTTATACCTCTATACCTTTATACCTCTATACCTCTATACCTTTATACCTCTATACCTTACACCTTCCCAATGCCATTGCCTTTTAAATTAGCAACGAATTGGCGAATGTCTTTTTTATGATCCGACGATGTTTTCAATAAATTGATGAAGGCGCTACCCACAATAGCCCCTGCGCCATACTCAGATGCTTTCGAAAAAGTTTCATGATCTGAAATACCAAAACCGATCAGACAGGGGTTGGTGAGCTTCATTTTTTGCAAGCGTTCAAAATACCTTATCTGGTCCTGGTTAAAGCCTACCTTTGCGCCGGTTGTGCTGGACGCGGAGACAGCATACACAAACCCATTCGTTGCGTCATCGATCCGACGGATCCGTTCTTCAGAAGTTGTGGGCGAGATTAAAAAAGTATTGCAAAGGTTTTCAGATTCAAATAATTCCTGATACGCTTCCTCATATTCGTATAAGGGCATATCAGGAAGAATCAATCCATCGACCCCTGCCCTTGCGGCATCCTGAACAAACTTTTCCACACTGTATTGCATCACTGGATTGAGGTATCCCATCAGGATGATGGGAATATTGATATTTTGTTTCCGGATCTCTTTTACTTGCTCAATGAGCAAATGAAGATTCATCCCCTTATCCAACGCTATCTTATTACTCTCCTGAATGGTAGGGCCATCAGCAACAGGATCAGAGAAGGGAATTCCAATTTCAATAATGTCCGCGCCGGCTTCCTCCAGTAATTGCGCAATGGGCACAGTGCTGGCCACTTCCGGATATCCCGCTGTGTAAAACACGGAAAGGATATTTTTATTTTTTTTTCTGAATAAAGCGGTGATCCTGTTTTTCATTTTTTAGAATTGAGACTTGAAACTTCAGTATTAACAACTTGAAACTTGAAACCACTGCTGTCCGATAAAAATATTGACCTCTGGCGTTCTGTACGCAAACGTTACTCCAGATTGAGGTTCAGTGATCGTGTGCCAAACAATGTGAAGCCACGATCCAGGGTTCCTGTGGCACACATTTTCATTCTGCCTTGGACCCCCGGTTAAAACCTGGGATTACAAAATTTTTCACCCTTACGGGGTTCCATAATTTCAATCTAAATTTGTAATTCGTGCTTGAACTTTAATGGCACTTCAAACTATCAACCGGAAACTGTTCTAAACTGCAAACACTTCAAACTTTAAACTTCGAACACTTGAAACCTTGAATTAATACTTGCCCCAACGGATGTAGGTCTCGAGATCTTTGTCGCCCCTGCCGGATAAATTCACCACAACGACATCATCAGGGTCAAATTCAAATTGGTTCAATACCGCGACGGCATGAGCTGATTCAATAGCTGGGATAATGCCTTCCAGCCGGCTGAGTTCTATCCCAGCTTTCATAGCTTCATCATCGGTTGCGCTTACAAATTTTACACGACCTACATCAAATAAGTGGGCGTGCATTGGCCCAATGCCTGGATAATCCAGTCCGGCAGAAATGGAATGTGGTTCCACTACCTGACCGTCATCCGTTTGCATCAATAAGGTTTTACTACCATGCAAGACCCCCGGTTTGCCGAGTGCTGTTGTGGCCGCAGATTCACCTGAAGTAATGCCCTTTCCTGCAGCTTCCACACCCACAAGGGTAACATGTTCATCATCCAGAAAATGATAAAAGGCGCCGGCGGCATTGCTGCCACCACCTACGCAGGCAAACACATAATCAGGATAGGGATTGCCGATCTCTTCCTGCAATTGTTTTTTGATCTCATCACTGATAACAGATTGAAATCTTGTCACCATATCCGGATAAGGATGCGGTCCTACAACGGAACCAATAATGTAATGGGTGTCGGATGGATTATTAATCCAATGTCGCATGGCTTCGTTCGTTGCATCCTTTAGAGTCATGCTGCCACTGGTTACCGGGACTACTTTCGTTCCTAAAATTCGCATGCGCTCAACATTGGGGCGCTGACGTTCCATATCAATTTTACCCATGAATACTATACATTCCATACCCATTAAGGCACAGACCGTGGCAGTAGCCACACCGTGTTGGCCCGCACCGGTCTCGGCGATAATTTTTTGTTTCCCGAGGCGTTTCGCCAAAAGAATCTGGCCAACGGTATTGTTAACCTTGTGTGCTCCTGTGTGACAAAGATCTTCGCGTTTTAGATAGATCCTGGTTTTATATTGCTGCGAAAGGCGGCTGGCGAAATAAAGAGGGGTCGGCCGTCCAACATAATTTTTCAAAAGGCCCATAAACTCCTCCTGGAAGGCTTTGTCCTGAATGATACTTAGATAATTCGTCCGCAGTTCTTCAACATTGGGATAGAGCATTTCCGGAATATAAGCTCCGCCGAATTTTCCATAATATCCGCGTGCGTCAACGTTATAGCTCATTGGTAAGTGTTTTAGAAATTAATACTGACTTGATGGTCCTGATTTTATTTAAATCTTTAAGGGCAGGCTGAATTTCCACCCCACTGTTCACGTCAATCCCCTCCAGATTCATCTCTACCAGATCTCCGATTTCATGAATATTTTCCGGAGTAATTCCGCCACTCAAGAAGAAAGGTATTTTCTGATCATATGTTTTCAGAATTTTCCAATTGAACGTCCGGGCATTACCTCCGAAGTATTTCCCTTTGGTGTCAAAAAGGAAAAAATCCACTACTTCCTGATACGGGGTCGTCACTCCAAAATCCATACGCTCATCAATCGAAAAAACTTTAATGACACCCACACCCCTCTGTTTTAAAATACGGCATTGCTCGACCGTTTCATTTCCGTGTAGTTGAACATAGTCCAGTTGATGACGGGAAATCATTTGAAGCATAACTTCATTGGTTTCATTTACAAAGACCCCTACACGCTGAGTGTCTTTGGGAAAATCTTCTGGTATTTTGAAATCATTCCCCACGAATCTGGGTGATGTGGCATAAAATATAAATCCCATGTAGTGCGGGTGTAGCTGCGCTACCTCCCGGATGTTTTTACCGTCGCGCATTCCGCAAACTTTTATTTTTATGTTTTTTTGATTCATAATAGAATTTTCCGGGGGCAAAATTTTTATGTCTTACTTATTCGTTCAATCATTGATAATTTATTGAGTTCCTGGATAAATTCATTGGCAGCCACTTCCGGACGTTCGTGCTTCATAAAGTTTTCTCCCACTAAAAATCCTTTATAACCAAATTTCCTTAATTCAATAATTGCAGCAGGTGACGATATACCGCTCTCGGAAACCTTGACAACATTACCAGGTATCAGGGGCGCCAGACTTTTAGAAGTATCTGTACTCACTTCAAAGGTTTTCAAATTGCGGTTATTCACTCCAATAAGATCGGCCCCGATGTCGACGCTTTTGAGAAGTTCATCTTCATCGTGCACTTCAATCAAAACTTCCAATCCTAATGAGTGTGCCAGTTTCGCAAGTTGTTTTAATTCAGAAGGATCCAGTACTGCAGCAATTAGCAATATGGCATCTGCCCCGATCGATTTCGATTCTATGATCTGATACTCCCCTATCGTAAAATCCTTTCTCAGGATGGGGCAAAAGTTAAATTTCCTGGCCATAGCAAGGTCCTCATTACTACCGCCAAAAAATACATTGTCTGTCAAGACAGATATGGCTGAAGCACCGGCCTGTATATAACCGAGGGTGGTCCGTTCAACATTCGCATTTTGATT
>JBDSIM010000285.1:0-5548 GCA_039917935.1 Cyclobacteriaceae bacterium
CGATAAAAATATCCTATTTTTTTCAGAATTCTCCTGAAATGGGTATTTGTTAATTGGTTATTACTTCAATGTTTATACAATAATAGTATATACATTGTATTCCATGAGTTTAGAAAAGGATATTCAACAGGAAAAATTTTCCAGCGAACACGAAAAAGCTGCCATTAACGTACTTTTCACGAGCAGCTGGCTTCATCATATGAACGCTTCGAGGTTGAAGGAATTTGGTATCACTCCGGAACAGTTTAATGTACTTAGAATTTTACGGGGTAGTCATCCAAATGCTATGATGTTGACGGAAATTACCTGTCGCATGATCGATAAAAACAGTAATGCTACACGCCTTGTAGAAAAGTTAAGGCTGAAAGGATTGTTGAAACGGGAAGTATGCGAAAACAACCGCCGTCAGGTGGATATATCCATTACGGACAGAGGGCTTCAAGTGCTAAAAAAAATTGACGCGCAAGAATCTGACTGGATGTCGACGCTAAAAAATATTACCCGTTCAGAAGCCCAGGAACTGAACCGCCTTCTCGATAAACTCCGGACCTGACCATTCTTTTACAAATATTGTCCATACAACAGTTGTATGTATCTTTATTCGTCGCCTTTCGTTTAAGTATTAAAGGGACCTTCGATCCAAAAAAATTGCAAACAAGAATATTATGAAAAACAGGACCGTAAAGCATTTATTATATGCCGATAAGTTTGACATGGGTGGCATGCCCATTAGGCAACCATTCCCCACCAATAGATTAGAACAAGTTGACCCTTTCCTTTTGCTCCACCATGCTGATGTAAAAGTTCCCAATCACATCCCTCCGGGGCATGCCGGAGTAGGGCCACATCCCCACCGGGGTTTTTCGCCGGTAACTTTTATTTTCAAAGGGGGCGTACATCATCGCGATAGCCGTGGAAACGATAGTGTTGTTTACGCCGGTGGTGCCCAGTGGATGAACGCCGGAATGGGGATGTTGCATAGCGAACGGCCACCCGATGACATCCATGAAATCGGAGGAAGACAGGAAATCATTCAGCTGTGGATAAATTCTCCAGCCCGGCATAAAATGGATCAGCCGGAATATTATCCCTTGCAAGCCAGCGATACGCCACGCTTTGTAACGGCGGATAATCTCGGCACTGTACATGTCGTTTCCGGTGAGGTAATGGGTTTAAAAGGACCTATACCGTCCAAAAGTCCCGTAAATGCGGCCACGCTTGAGTTGAAAAAAAGTGCTCATATTGCCATTCCTGTTCCTCCAAATTATAGTACGTTCATATACTTGCTGGATGGCAAAATTAACGTAGAAGGGTATGGAATAGCCGAGGCTTTGCATGCGGTGGTTTTTGCCAACGATGGAGACGGTATTTCCATCGAAGCTTTAGAGGACACTCGCCTTTTGATGATGAGTGGGGAGCCGCTGAACGAAAAAGTGGTGTCTCACGGGCCATTTGTTATGAATAGTCAAACAGAAATTCTTGAAGCCATGCGAGACTATCAAAAAGGAAAAATGGGAATACTAATAGAAGAATAAATCCTGTGTGGCAACAGGCATCACCTTCCTATTGAATGAACTGTTCAGTCAATTTGCTGTTATGATATTACTAATTCCAAAAATTGTAATTTGACGGGTAAGGAAAGCTTATGAAAAAATCAGCAGACTTAGGATCTCCTGTTATAGAAGTTATTCAAAAACGAAGAAGCCAACGGGCATACGCTGATAAGCCCGTGGAATCCGAAAAAATCCATTCACTTTTTGAGGCGGCCAGGTGGGCACCATCAAGTTTAAATGAACAACCCTGGTTTTATATCTATGCCACGAAAGATCAGGAGTCTTTATGGAATAAAATCTTTGAGTCACTTAAGGAAGGAAATAAAAGCTGGGCTGCGCATGCGCCGTTGTTGATCTTAAGTTTAGCCCGCAAAAATTTCCTGCGATTTAATAGCCCGAATCCATCGGCGCGCTATGACCTCGGGGCCGCAAATGGGTTCCTTTCGTTACAAGCCGCCCACCTCGGTCTGAATGTTCACCAGATGGCTGGCTTTGATACCCAAACCGCCATAAAAAACCTCGGTGTCCCGGATTTGTTCGAGCCTGTTATCGTAATGGCGATTGGCTATCCCGGCGACGTTAATAAATTGCCGGAAAATCTTAAGTTGCGGGAATCTGCACCAAGGGAAAGATATCTTGAACAGGAATTTGTAATGAATAAATCCTTTTATGACTGAGGGCATTGCAATCGAATCAGAGTCTGCCTTTTGCTGCCGCGAAAACTAACTAAACTGATCGCGGTGGCGTTAAGATCATTTTGAAAACTACGTCTGAAAGGAGGATTCTAATTGTATTGCTCTGCCAACATCAGCGTGAAGGAGACTTCGGTACCAGATCCGAGGGCGCTTTTGATTTGAAGGTTCCCGCCGTTCCGGGTGATAAATTCTTTACACAACAAAAGTCCTAAGCCGGTGCCTTTTTCCTGCTGAGTGCCTTCCTTAGAAAAATGTTCTCTGGATGCCGTTAACGTATTAACTTCTTTCTGAGTCATCCCTATGCCGGAATCTTTAATAGTAATCTGACAATGATTATTTTCCCGGTAGGCGAGAATTTCAACCCTTTCGTTAAGCGTTGAAAACTTGATGGCATTGTGGATGAGGTTGCGCAGGATAAGCTGCAATTGGTCAGAATCTGCCCACACATGCAAAGGTGCTTCAAGTTGTTTGTTTAGATAAACATTCTTGCGTGTTGCGACTTCTTCCATTAATCTGCATGCCTCTTCAATGGAAGAGGTTATTTCTATTTTTCTTTTTTCAGTTTTAATTCCGTCCATCTGGCTCAGGGCCCAGTTTAAAAGATTCTCCAGTGTACGTTGAGTGACATTTAGATTTTTCTTCAGTTTATCTGAAAGCACGATAAATTCATCTGCGGTCATTAAGTTTTTTGTGAAGAGGTCAAGCAACGACTGAAGATTAGCAATCGGTCCGCGGAGGTCATGACTGACAACAGAAAACAATTTGGATTTTAATTGATCGATTTGCCTGAGATTTTGAGCCTGTAACTGCATAGCGGTTTTTTGATGTTCCGCAAGCAGATTTTTTGTTATCAGATCGAGGTTTATTTTCTTCTGAATAGACCTTAATCGTGTCAACACAAAAATCAGTAGGATCAACAATACAATTCCCACGAGCAGGAAGGCGAGAAATAACTGTTGATTTTTTACTTCCTGCTTTTTTAATGCATTTTCCTGCTCCAGTAGTTTAATGGTACTCTGTTTGGCCTCCAGTTCATGTAATGACTGCATTTCCTGAATTTGACCATTCTTCTCAGCATTGTAGAGGTCATCCTTGTAACTGTTTACCAATTGCAATTGATCAATGGCCAGGAGGGGTTTTTCAATCTGAAGATAAATCGTTGCCAGCAGCTCGTGAGATCGGATGAGCCACTTAAGATTGCCGATTTCAGCACATATTCGGATCGCTTGTTTTAAATTAGGGATGGCTTTATAAGGATTATGCAAGGCATTATCGTTTCGTGCAAGCTGGTAATATTCGAGGCCCAACGCCCGTCGATTGCCAACCAGGCTATCAATAACCATGGCGTGATAGGTGAATTGTTTACTCTTTTCAAACTTTTTTTGCTGGAAAAATATTCTTGATTTTCTTCCATAGAGGATACTCGTATTGAGCGAATCGCCAAACTTCCTATACAGCGATATTCCTTTATCCGAATAAATCAAAGCTGAATCCTGCTGATGCTGTTCCAACAACAAAAAAGATTTTTCCCGGAAAGCTTCAGCCTGCATGAACTCACTGCTGTGAATCCTTACCAGAATCAAAGCCTTTTGAATGAATTGATCTGCCTGCTGGAAATTGCCCAGTTCCACAAAGGTCCTTGCCAACGAAAGTAGGGTGGAGCTAAGCTCCATAAAATGCGGAGAATTCTGGAAAATTTTTAAAGCCTTAAATCCGTACTCAATACTTAATTTAAAATTTGCCTTCACCCAGTAGGCCTTTGAAAACAAGAAATAACAATAACCCTCATAATATGTATCCCCTGACTGGAGCGCCTGACCAAGGGCTTTTTGGCTGATGTGGATAGCACTGTCTGGATTATTTAAACAATAGTGAAATGCCTCCTGGGTTAGTTTATGCAACGGATTAGCCGTACTTTTTTGTGCGGTTGCGCTGATACATAAGATGAATGAGCAGAATAAACTGAGATAAATTCTCTTGCGCTTCATGAACGCTGAAATGAATCGTTTAAGACAAGTTCGCTTAAATTTAACCGGCAGTCAACCGTTAAAATGCCGCCTACCGTTTATTGCCGGATTTTGACCACAGTTGGGAAAGGAATTAATTGGAATTATTAAAAAACCGGATAAACCTTACAATCAAAAAATCACAAGCGCGAACAATTTGTTTAATGTATAAATCGGTTGCCGTGAAAATTATCTCCGCTGTTTTCTTTTTTTTATATCCTTTCGCTTTACTGGGGCAAATAAACTTGAATGGAGCAGTAAAAAGTACTGAAGGAGATATTCTGCCCATGGCGAACATTTTAATACTACCTGACAGCCTCATTATCACTTCTGGAACGGGAGGAAAATTTGAAGTGAGGATATCCGCTGGGGAAAAACAGTTGATAATCTCGTATACGGGATATGAGACCTTAAACGCAAGGATTTTTCTTCAATCCGACACGACTGTGGCGTTCAGACTTCCTGCCAAAGTAGCCCAGCTAAAAGAGGTCATCGTCAATGCCGACCGCTTCTCATCCGAAGATATTGTTCAATCCACTCGTATGAGTACTACCACGCTCACACAAAAGGATATTCATGCGATACCCGTTTTAGGGGGAGAGGCAGATGTTATAAAGACCTTGCAGTTGCTGTCAGGCACTGTACGCGGAGTGGAAGGCAGTTCGGATCTTTTCGTCCGGGGAGGAGCAGCTGACCAGAATCTGATACTGCTGGATGGAGCACCCATCTACAACACAAGCCATTTGTTTGGTTTTCTGTCTGTATTCAATCCCTCTATACTGGATAATGTGGAGGCTATTAATGGGGCATTTCCGGCCGAATATGGGGGACGCCTGTCTTCTATTCTGAATATTAATTCCCGTGCAGAAGTAGTTGATCAAACGAAAATTTCTGCTGACATAGGGCTCATCGCCTCGCGATTATATGTTGAACAACCATTGATCAAAGATAAAGCAAGTTTTTGGTTAGCCGGAAGAAGAACGTACATAGACCAGGTGGTTAAAACGATCGGTGAAGAACTTCCTTATTTTTTCTATGATGTCAATGGCAAATTAATTCTTCAGCCATCCAGCAAAAATAAAATCGAATTTAGTTTTTACAGCGGTGAGGATATTCTAGATATTTTTCGCGATCGCAACAACGATGGAGATGGATTCCTCACTTTGTATTCATCGGGTAATAGCAGTCAGTCTTTCATTTGGACGCAGGCGCTCGCCTCTCGCTGGGTGAGTAAGATATCACTGACGCGTTCCGCTTTCCGTTATAATATCAGCAATAGATTTGAAGAAAATGC
>JBDSIM010000286.1:0-21739 GCA_039917935.1 Cyclobacteriaceae bacterium
ACCTGGTATCGGGAAATCAACCCTGATGCTACAGGCCGGATTGCGATTGAAATCACAAACGGTTTTATATGTATCGGGAGAGGAGAGTGAACAACAAATTAAAATGCGGGCAGAACGCTTGAATGATTCGTCCCCTTCTTTTTATATCCTCACAGAAACAAACACTAAAAATATTTTTCAGGCTGTGGAAGCCATTTCGCCCAGTGTTGTTATCATCGACTCGATCCAAACCTTATACTCCAGTCAACTTGAATCCATGCCAGGCAGCATTGGCCAGGTACGTCAATGTGCGGGAGAGCTGATGAAGTTCGCCAAAGAAACAGACACACCTGTTTTTCTGATAGGTCACATCACAAAGGATGGGCTACTGGCCGGCCCTAAGGTGCTGGAACACATGGTCGATACGGTGTTGCAGTTTGAAGGAGATCGCCACCTTGCTTACCGCATCCTGCGCACGACAAAAAACCGGTTTGGATCAACTTCTGAAATTGGAATTTATGAAATGCTGGGCACTGGATTGCGGGAGGTTTCTAATCCCTCCGAAATACTGATCTCTCAAAAAGACGGCCCACTCAGCGGAGTGACAATAGGCGCAACCCTGGAAGGTAATCGGCCATTGTTGATAGAAATACAATCGCTGGTAAGTCCGGCCTCCTATGGAACGCCACAACGCACCCCTACGGGCTTCGATCATAAAAGGCTCAATATGCTGCTTGCAGTTCTGGAAAAACGATGTGGTTTCCGCATGGGAACTCAAGACGTGTTTCTCAATATGGCAGGTGGAATTAAAGTAGAAGATCCAGCCATCGATCTGGCGATCTGCATTTCTATAATATCGTCGTTTGAGGAAATGCCCGTCTCTGATAAAATTTGTTTTGCCGCGGAAATTGGTTTGGGTGGTGAACTGAGGGCAGTGAACCGGATCGATCAGCGCATCAGTGAAGCAGAAAAACTTGGGTTCTCAGAAATTTACATATCTAAATACAACCAAAAGTCGCTTGACCTGAGCCAGGCAAAAATAGGGGTAAAATCATTTGGAAAACTAACGGATGTTTTTCAGGACCTTTTTGGTTAGTCACTTTTCTGCCGGGAAGGATTTTTAAACTAGATGCTTTTATGTTTTTAAATAATAATTGGTAGAAAATGGAGAATTTTTTTATTGAAACCCTGGGCATCTCTGATTTAGTTTTCAGTTATTTTTTGTTGCCGTTGCTTATTTTCTTTGCCAGAATATTTGACGTTTCTATCAATACGGTCAGAATCATTTATGTGCTTGGGGGAAGAAAATTTACATCCACCATGTTGGGATTTTTCGAATCCTTTATCTGGTTAATGGCCATCCGTCAGATTTTTGAACACCTTGATAACTGGATGTGTTATGTCGCTTACCCCGGGGGGTTTGCGGCAGGAATTTTTGTCGGGATGATCATTGAAGAGAGAATTGCTTATGGAAAAGTAATTGTGAGAATTATTACCCGAAAGGAAATTATGGGTCTCCTCCGGTATCTCAATCAGCAAAACTTCCGCTACACATATGTAAATGCTGAGGGACCCGATGGCCATGAGAATCTTGTATTTACGGTTCTGGAAAGGGAAAAACTTGAAGTGCTCCTTCAAACATTAAAGGAAATATTACCTACCGCTTTTTATACCGTTGAAAAAGTTAACCGCGCTGCAGAAAGTGGTGCAGTAGTTGAACAGACTACCCGGTGGAGTATTGCCTCATGGTTTAGCCGCGTAAAAAAAGAATAGATTATTTAAATTAGAGTAATAGGATACTGAGAGTGTCTATACGATTACAAAAAAATAAAAGATTTAGTTAGTGCGGTTACCGAAGTTTGGTTAATTATTTTATTGCTGTGCAAGCATTTTTATTATGTCATCTAAATACTCGCGGGTATTAAAAAGTCGCGGCACTTTGTTTTGTCCTCCGAGTTTCCCACGCTTCTTCATCCAACTGTAAAATGTACCCTTGCGAACACTGTGGATCTTGGGTCCAACCAATGCCAGGTCTTGCTGACGCTTGGCGTCATAATCTGAGTTAATGGCCCTTAACGCTTCATCTAGTATTCTTCCAAATTCAGAAAGGCTCTTGGGAGCTACTTTAAATTCGATGATCCATTCATGCCCACCCTTTTTTCCTTTTTCGAGAAAAACAGGACCAGCCGTAAAGTTTTCTATAACCGACTGGGTTTGTTCACAAGCTGTGGTCACTGCCGCTTCTGCGTTTTCAATAATGACCTCCTCTCCAAAAGCATTGATAAAATGTTTTGTTCTTCCTGAAATTTTAATCCTGTAGGGCGTAACGCTCGTGAACTTGATGGTATCTCCAATGTTGTATCGCCATAGGCCGGCATTGGTAGAAATAATCATGGCATAATTCTTACCGACTTCAACTTCACCAAGGCCGATAGCCACAGGGAATTCTTTTTCCAGTTCATCCACCGGAACAAATTCATAGTAAATTCCGTAGTCAAGCATCAGCAACATTTCTTCTGAATCCGGATTGTCCTGAATACCAAAAAATCCTTCGCTGGCATTGTAAGTCTCCACATACCGCATGGAGCGTTTCGGGATCAGCGTTTCAAATAAGGTGCGGTAAGGTTTAAAGGCGACGGCTCCATGGAAAAAGACTTCAAGATCTGGCCAGACCTCGAGAATATTTTCCTTTTTTTCAATCTGAACAATGCGTTGTATGAGTAGTGCCGTCCAGGTAGGCACCCCTGCTATGTTAGTGACATTTACCTGGGCTGTCTCGAGGGCCATCTTCTCAATTTTATTTTCCCAATTGCCCATGAGCGCGGTTTCCAGGCTTGGCGTCCTGATGAATTGAGCCCAGGGTGGAAGATTCTGCATGATGACGGCTGACACATCGCCGTAAAAAGAAGATTCGCTGGAGTCATATTCGTTGATCTGATGACTTCCACCAACCGCCAATCCTTTTCCGTCAAACAATTTCGTTTCAGGAAAATTATTGACGTAAATGGAAATGAGATCTTTTCCACCTTTAAAGTGGCACTCTGCTAAAGCTTCCTGTGAAACAGGAATAAATTTACTTCGCTGGTTAGTTGTACCAGAAGATTTTGAGAACCAGGTAATTTCTGTTGGCCATAAAATGTTCTGTTCCCCTTTCATTAACCGGGTGATGTAGGGAAAAAGTTTTTCATATGTAAAAATAGGTACACGCTCTCTGTATTGGGCGATGGTTTCTATGTCACTGAAGCCGTGCTTTTTTCCAAATTCCGTTGCACTTGCTTCCTGAAGCAACCTTTTGAAAAGTTCTTCCTGCACATCATGGGGATATTTCTTGAATAGCTCAATCTGATGAATTCGCTGTTTCATCACCCACGTTAATATCGAATTAATTAGTCCCATTGGTTTGCAGAATTCAAATCAAATGTTTTCATCGTTATAGCGGATGCATGCTAAGGGGTATAAAAAAAGGTTGCCAGCGTTTAGATTATTGCCTGAATATAACACGCTCCTGACTTATATCGCCGGTTTAATAACCCCCGCATCTTTCTTACCCCCTCTTATACAACCCTTTTTCTGCATCTGGTATGACTTTATTAATCTACTGTACTTTCCTCTTAAAAATGGTGATGTCTATGCTTTAGATGAAAGTTGAAAGAAGAAATAAAAGAAACTGTGCTTGAATAAGACCAGATATTTCGAATTTTTACCCAAGCTAAACGATAAGATTGAAAATCGCATTATGCTGCGAAAACAAAGATAGATTTGAATTAAATAAAGAACACATGGCGTGGCTGTACCTTATCGTTGCGGGATTTTTTGAAGTGGGATTTACCACCAGTTTAAAGTTGTCTAATAACTTTGCTAACAAATGGTGGGCATTGGTTTTTTTTATCTCCATTTCCCTGAGTTTTTATTTCTTAAATAAATCCATTCAAAGCATCCCGATTGGTACAGCCTATGCTGTCTGGACGGGTATTGGGGCGGTCGGAACTGTAATTATGGGGATGATCTTCTTCAAAGAGCCTTCTGATTTCTGGCGGTTGTTTTTTATTTTTCTGCTCATTGGGTCCATACTAGGGCTTAAGTCTGTATCCAATTGAAGGTCACAGATCCGGATCCTTTCGGGGTTCATTCATCCTGTCTAACTGTTTTTCCACTGAATTCCGCATCCCACGGCTTTTGTCTTAGGGGTTGGAACGGGTTGTCCGGCAAGCAAGGCATTGACGGCTTCTTCGACGTATTTTTTATCCGCTAAAGAACCATTGCGGGAATTATTATCAATGGCTCCGATATAGGCTACCTCAAAAGTTTTTCCATTGCGTTTTAACACAAACGCATGAGGTGTATTGGTGGCACCGAAGAGACGCGCAACACGCTGGGTGTCGTCTACCAGATAGGGGAAATCATAATTTTTGCGCTTGGCTAGTGCGACCATTTCATCAAATGAATCGCCCCGGGAATTTTCCGCGTTGTTGGAATTGACGGTAACTACAGGGAAGCCCACGGTTGCATATTTCTTGTTTAAAGCAATGATGCGGTCGTTGTATGCTTTTGAATAGGGACAGGTATTGCAATCAAAAATAATGATTACACCGATGCCGTCGTCATAATCGGAAAGGGCTACCATTTTTCCGTCAACATTTTTCAATGTAAAATCCGAAACAATATCGCCTACGCCATAATCCACATTATAAGAAGAGGTTCCCAGCATTATTATGAGGAAAAGTGCCATGGAAAGGGTCACATAAGGTTTCATATTATTCCGGATTTTTAATATTTTTTCGATGCGAGAATATTTTATTGCATTTCTTCAATGTATTTTTCAAGTTCGCCTTCCTGAAGTTCTTTTCCTATAAATTTCCGTTCACCGGTTTTCTGGTTGATAAAGATCGTGGCAGGCAAAGACCCGTTCCATGCTTTATCCACCTTATCGATCCAGGAGTTAGGGTCAGCTTCGTCCAATAGTAAAACCTGGGAGCGGATATTTTTTCGCGCGATGAATTTATAAACTTTTTCAGGGTCCGGATCGAGATCCAGGTCAAGGGACACCAAGGTGACCTGAATGTTATTTCGGGCGGCAGCGTTCAATTCTTCGAAAAGCGGCAGTTCCTTCACACAAGGCCCGCACCAGGTCGCCCAAAAATTAATGATCTGTATTTTCTCGGTTTTAGCGTTTATGATTTTTTGAAGATCATGGAGTTTTATAGTTTGGGGTTTCTGGCTGACACCAACTGTGGTGTTTAAGAAGGCGAAAAATAAAATAAAGATTTTCATTAATGCACAAACGTTTCTTCCGTATTCAAGTTCAAAAAATCGTGGGCGAGATAAGTTTACCTCGGGTTAATATTTTGCGTGTACTAAAATAATAATGCTCAATTTCAGGCACTTATAAAACGCCAGAGAAAACGGAAAAATTTTTCCTAAAAGATATCCACAAAATTGAGTAGTTATCAACATTACGTAATTATTATGCTTTAACTTATTATCAATCAATGGGTTACCCTCCAATTTATCAATCAATTCTTTGTGGACAACTTATTTTGCCAGAAAACCAGCGGCTATAACCAGATGATTTATTTTTAAGAAATGAGTAAGTTTTAGTGATCCCGATTTCTTAGTTTTTGGTAAAATGAACGTAAAAATAAATCGAATTTCCAAACTTTTTGACATATCATATCCAATTATTCAGGCGGGTATGGTGTGGTGTAGTGGATGGAAACTTGCGTCCGCGGTAAGTCGTGCCGGGGGTCTGGGTTTGATCGGCGCGGGTTCAATGTATCCCGAAATTCTACTACATCATATCCGTGCTTGCAAAACGGCTACCTCAAAACCCTTCGGAGTAAATATTCCTTTGTTATACCCGGACATAGAACAGATCATACAGATCGTTTTAGAGGAAGAGGTAAGAATAGTCTTTACATCAGCCGGCAATCCTTCTGCATGGACTAAGACCTTGAAAGAAAAAGGAATTACGGTTGTGCAGGTAGTATCCAGCGTAAAGTTTGCTCAAAAAGCAGAATCCGCAGGCGTTGATGCTATCGTAGCGGAAGGTTTTGAGGCGGGCGGGCACAATGGACGGGAAGAGACCACCACAATGGTTTTATTACCCATGATTCGTGATTCTGTTTCAATACCTGTCATTGCAGCCGGAGGTATAGCCGACGGACGAGGTATGCTGGCAGCGGAAATATTGGGGGCAGATGGGGTTCAGGTAGGAAGTCGTTTTGCGGTCAGCAAGGAATCTTCTGCACATGACCTCTTTAAAAAAAGAGTAATCACTTCAAAGGAGGGAGGGACTATGTTAACCATGAAGCAACTCACGCCAGTCAGGTTGATGAAAAATCGATTTTTTCAGCAAATCCAGGAAGCAGAACAACGCGGTGACTCGCCGGAGGAACTTCAGGCACTTTTGGGAATCCGTCGGGCAAAACGGGGTATCTTTGAAGGGGATCTGGAAGATGGTGAATTAGAGATCGGCCAGGTTTCTGCTGTGATAAATTCCATTCAACCTGCATCCGAAATCTTACAAGATATCTGGGAGGGATATGCCTCCCTTAAAAAATCCATGTGCTATGGAGTTTCATAGAATTAAGGAAACATGCTTATATATACATGATCTGGAAAAGGCGAAACATTTTTACCATTCCTTATTGGGACTGCCCGTAATCAATTATATGCCTGGCAAACATTTATTTCTAAGGGTGGGAGAATCAGTTCTGCTGTTATTTAACGCGGAAGACTCGAGACTAAAATCCTCACCACCTCCCCACTTCGGAGGAGGCAAACAACACTTTGCTTTCGAAATTTCTGGAAAGGATTATGCGAACGCAAAAGGTGAAGTCGAAAAAAAGGGAATAGTAATTATTGATGAGATCACCTGGCCAGGGGGTAAAAATTCATTCTACTTTAATGATCCAGAGGGAAATGTCCTGGAAATTTTACCGGAATGCGGGATCTGGGATTAAAATTTATTCAGCGCAAGATTGCCCTTAATGTCCAATTCTGGAACCACCACTGCTTGCTCACGGTTAGCTTGGGCAGCAACGAGGTTAGGCTGATAGTATTCAAGATACCATTTGCTGTAATCTTTATATTGAAGACAACCGCTGATAATTTTTCCGTCAATTAATAATTTGATATAAAGCTCCCGATTAATGGAATGGGTAAGCTCTTCGCGTTGAGCCTGAGGCAGTTCGCTAACCAGGATATACTCAATGCCTTTAAATATTTTGGAGTCAACCTTCATACTATAACAACCTTAATAATAGCAATCTGCACAATAGTAACCGTTAGGGACACCCAATTTAACACATTTTAACCTTTTTGCGCGCCCGTGGTATTACTAAATTTTGAATATTGCCTTTCCATACCCTATGTCAGGTTTTTTCGATACACCCATTGAGTATTTAAAAGGCGTTGGACCGCTACGCGCTGCTTTGCTAAACAAGGAGTTGAATATTTTCACCTTTGGCGATCTTATTCAACATTACCCCTTTCGATACGAAGACCGCACACGATTTTACACCATCAGGGAGGTGCATACCGAAATGCCTGTTGTGCAACTGAAAGGAAAAATTACCGGAAAAGAAATGACTGGTGCAGGGCCAAAAAGAAGAATGGTTTGTTATTTCACTGATGGCACTGGTGAAATGGAACTGGTATGGTTTCAGGGCATTTCATGGGTTGCAGAAAAAATTAAGCCCGGTGTTGAGTACGTTGTCTTTGGTAAACCAAGCAAATATGGTAGCCGTTTTAGTATCGCTCATCCCGACATTGAGGTCCCCTCTACCACACCTGAAAAATCTGGTTCTCTTCAACCTATTTATTCGTTAAGTGAAAAGCTTCGTTCGCGCAGGATTGATAGTAAAGCGCTATCCAAATTTATTCAGGATCTACTCGCCATCTCACAGGAAAAGATCAGGGAAACCCTTCCTGAAAAACTAATTCACGACCAGAAGTTTCTTTCAAAGAAGGAATCCGTTTATAGTATTCATTTCCCGAAGAACCAGGAAATCCTCAATAGGGCCCGGCAGCGATTAAAATTTGAGGAGCTTTTCTATATCCAGCTTAGACTTCTCAAATTAAAACTTGTCCGAAAAGCGAAATACAGGGGAATCATCTTAAATGATGCCTCCCTAGTCCGGGAATTTTATGGTGCACATTTGCCATTCGACCTTACGAAAGCGCAAAAAAAAGTGATCAAGGAAATTTACGCTGACTTAAAAACAGGAAAACAAATGAACCGTCTGCTTCAGGGGGATGTGGGTAGTGGAAAAACAATTGTTGGGTTTATTTGTATGCTGCTCGCTGTTGGCAGCGATACACAATGTGCGCTCATGGCTCCGACTGAAATTCTGGCGCATCAGCATTTCAATAACCTGAGTAAATATGCTGACAAAATGCATGTGACAACGGCGCTTCTGACTGGATCGACCAAAAAAAAGGCGCGAAAGGAAATACACGAAGGTCTTAAAATCGGTGGATTACAAATTCTGATTGGAACGCATGCGCTCATTGAAGAAGAAGTTCAATTTAAAAAGCTCGGGTTGGCCATCATAGACGAGCAACATCGCTTTGGGGTATCGCAAAGGTCCAAATTGTGGCAGAAGAATGAGGATGTTTATCCGCATGTATTGGTGATGACCGCCACGCCTATCCCACGTACCCTGGCCATGACGTTGTACGGCGACCTTGATGTTTCTGTTATTGATGAGCTGCCGGCAGGACGTAAACCGATAAAGACAATACATAAATTTGACGCACATCGCCTGGAGGTAAATCAATTTCTAAGAGAACAGATGGCTTCGGGCAGACAGGTTTACATCGTGTATCCTTTGATCGAAGAATCAGAAAAAGTTGATTTGAAGCATTTAATGGATGGATATGAAAGTGCTTGCAGAGCTTTTCCAGATATCGCGATAAGCATCTTGCACGGAAAAATGAAACCGCTGGCCAAAGATTATGAGATGGCGAGATTTGTAAAAGGAGAAACCAAGATTATGGTGGCCACCACCGTGATTGAAGTGGGAGTGGATGTACCGAATGCGTCGGTGATGGTTATTGAAAACGCTGAAAGATTTGGTCTGTCACAATTGCATCAGCTTCGGGGTCGCGTGGGTCGCGGAGCTGCACAATCATTTTGCATCCTCATGACTGACTATAAACTTGGTAAAGATTCGAAAGTGCGCATTGAAACGATGGCCCGCACCAATAATGGTTTTGAAATCGCCGAAATGGATTTGAAATTGCGGGGACCTGGGGATTTGATGGGTACGCAACAAAGTGGGGTGCTCGATCTTCTTATTGCCGACCTGGCCCAGGATGGGGAGATATTGAAAGATGCCAGGGCTGAGGCGATAGCCGTCCTTGAAAAAGATCCGGAATTACAATTGTCCATCCATAAAGTAATTAAGAACCAAATAGACTCTTCCCGCAAAAATGTGGTGAACTGGAGCCGAATAAGCTAAAAAATATTACATCCCGTGGCAGACCTTTAACCTTATTTTTTTTGACAGCTAAAGGGGGTTAAATTTGAGTTGAGCCTGATCATGAATAAGCTTCTCACCTGTCTGTTGATTTGCTGTAGCATTGTGCCTTTATGGGCTCAGAATGGCAGCTATTTTCTATCCCATCATGCGCCAGGGAACCAAAATTTTGATAATGTCTGTTTTGACATGGCCCAGGATCAAAAGGGAGTAATGTATTTTGCCATAAAGGCAGGCATTCTGGAATTTGACGGACGAGAATGGGATCTTATTTCCGGTACGGGAGCAGTGTATTCGCTTAACCGAAATGATGCCGGAGAAATATTTTGGGCCGGGACAAAAGGTTTTGGTAGAATCGGTTTGAATAAAAAGGGTTTTAAACAGATTCATTTTTTGTCAGACTCTTCAGCAGGGGATGCTTTTCAGACTTTGGCTTTTAAGGAACAGGTTTACTTTCTCACGGAAAGTAAACTCTATTCTTATAAGAATGGCGACACCAAAGCTCATCTGATCATTTCTGCGAGCGGTCAAAGTTTATTTACCGGGATCTTTGAACTGTTCGGAACAGTGTATGTGCAAACGGAAAGAAATATTATTTTCAAAGTCGAAAATAATAAACTTTTATACGTTAATCTTAACCTGACAGGCAACGTTATCTTCAATTCCCGAATTGATAACACCTATCTTCTGGGCACCAGTGATAACAAACTTTTTATCTGTGATGAAAACCTCGCTATGCGCCCGGTGCCGATGGAGGATCAGCCCTATGCGGATGCGAACGTAATCGTAAGCGGGACCTGGATCAACAAGCAATTACTTGCCCTCGGCACACTGCGAGGAGGAGTCATGTTATTAAATCCAATAACAGGTCAAAGGGACCAGATTATTGATTACTCAACAGGGCTTCCTGACAATGAGGTTTTCTCGCTCATGGCAGATGCGAATCAAAATATTTGGGTGGCCCACGAATACGGCTTTACGCAAATATCTCCTACTATGCCCTTTAGATCCTTTAGTTATTATTCCGGATTGAACGGGAATATGCTATGTGCCTATTCTTTCCGGAGCAATGTTTACGTCGGTACATCTGTGGGGCTGTTTAAGCTAGATAAGGAGGTGCTATATGATGAAGTCACTTCAATTGTGGACGTTGAGATCAAAACCAGAAAAAAGGTAAATGATCGGGGCGGGCAAACCCAATCGCCAACAGTTTCTAAACAACCCTCCGTTCAGGAGGAAGCACCTTCCAAAAAGGGCGGCTTTTTCAATTTTTTGAAGCGCAACCGAAAAAAGGACAAAAGCACACAAGAAGCGGACGCATCAGCCGAAACGAAAAAAAATGATCCCATAGAACCAACGCCTGAAGAAACACAAAAAGTACAGAAGCAATATAGGAAAGAGAAAAAAGTTGACAGGATATTAAGATCTACCGAATTTGTTTTCAAAAAAGTTTCGGGAATAGACGCCAAGGTCACACATCTCGTCGAAACGGATGGAAAACTGATAGCCGCAGGGTTGGGTGGCATTTTTGAAGTCCAGGATCTCGGGGCACAAACCATCATGCAAACACCCACCCGTTACCTGTATGCATCCGTAAAGCAACAATCCATCATCGCCTCGACCTACAATGATGAAATCTGGTCCTTACAATCGCAATCGGGATGGCAACAGTTGAATTTAATTAATAGCCTCGGCGATCAAATCGAATTTATTTTTGAAGGCGCTGAAAATGAATGGTGGCTTTGTGGCCTGGACAGGATTTATCAGTTACAATTGGATACGCAGGGAGTCCACAGGCTTCAAACAATTGAGTTATCCAATCCAAAATTTGAGAAGACCGTTGGCATTAATTATAATAATCAAATAGTGCTGGTAGGTTCTGATGGCTTTTTCCATTTTGACCGCGAAAAGAACAAACTTAAGAAAATTGATTCTTTACCGACACCTTCTCAATACTTTGCATTGGATGGCAACATTCTCTACCGGGATCAGCATCGGTGGAATCTGTTAGGGAGTCAATCGGGGCAGAACAATCTGCAGTTATTAAACCTTTTCCAGAATCTCCGGTTTATTGCTACCGATCAAAATCCTCAAAACCTCTGGATGATCAGCGGTAGCAATGATCTTTTTAAATTTTACAGCGAGAAGATTCCGTTTATGGGAAGTCAGTTTCCTATTTTCATAAAATCAATTCAGAATAATTCGGTTAAAAGCGCGGATTTCAGCCATCTAGACATAGATCAACTGAACAGTGCGGTGACATTCGAAGTGGTTCAGCCGGACTTTATCAATCCCAAAAGTATAGAGTTCAGATATTTGTTGCAAGGTATGAATGGTGAATGGTCTGAATGGTCGAGTACAAACAATAAAATTTACTTTCCGTACCTGCCGCCAGGGGAATATAGCCTGCAGGTGGAGGCAAAAAATATTTTTGGAAAAATAAGCTCGTTGAAGCCTTTACCCTTTGAAGTAACTCCCCCCTACTGGAAACGCCCGCTGTTTTATGCTTTTGAATTTCTCATTTTTGCTTCGCTTGTGATATTATCTTTCCGGCTAAGCACTCAATATCGCATCATCAGCAGGTTGTTGTCTCTGATTACCATCATTCTGTTGATCGAGTTTATTCAAACAGCTATCGGGTCTAGTATTGTCACCGACGATAGTCCGGTAATGGAATTTTTTATTCAGGTAATTGTAGCCTTATTGATTTTACCCGTGGAAGGGTTTCTCAGAAATCTTATGTTGCGCTCCCTGGATTCTTCCTCCAGGTTTTACACTTTCATTTCCGCCGCCCATATCCCCAAATTGCCCGGAAAGAAAACTTCAAAAAATAAAGTCAGGGAACATTCCTAAACCTAACCCCGGCATTTCATCACGCCATCTATTTTATTAACTTCGATTTTTAATCTTTATGAATATCAAACTAATATTCGGCTTCTGCACTTGCCTCGTGTGGGTAGCCTGCAATAACGAGGTGAATGAAAAAAACGATGGCCTCAACAATCCTCCGGCGAGTGGTTTTGATCTGGCGAATTCCGATCCTGCTGCAGTTGAACTGGCCGATAGCATCATGGCCGCTATGGGTGGCCGAAAGAGTTGGGACAATACCCGTTTTATTTCCTGGAATTTTTTTGGCCGCCGCGATTTAGTGTGGGATAAGACGGAAGGTCGTGTCAGAATCGAATCAAAACAAGATAGTATTACCTACCTTTTAAACCTAAATTCCATGGAAGGACGCGTTCAAATTAAAGGTCAGGAGCTGACCGAACCCGATTCTTTGCAAAAAATGTTGAAGAAGGCAAAAAGTATGTGGATCAATGATTCGTATTGGCTTGTTATGCCCTTTAAATTGAAGGAGAGCGGTGTCACCCTTAAATATCTGGGAGAAGATACGATCGCCAACGGTGTCAAATGCAATATGCTCGAGATGACATTTAACAATGTCGGAGACACGCCTGAAAATAAGTACAAAATTTACGTTGACCTGAAAGATAATCTGGTAAAGCAATGGGCTTATTATAAGGACGCTGCTCAGGATTCCGCATCCCAGGTCTGGCCCTTCGATAATTATAAAAAACACGGTGACATTCTTCTTTCCGCCGATCGGTCGGATAAAAAAGGTCCGGCAAATGTGCGTGTAGACGAAAAGTTACCAGATGCCATTTTTACTGAGTTCTAGTCTGTTTTCGGTTTGGCTTTTTGCGAACAGTCTAATCAATTTTCATGAGCCCGGATAAAAAATAAAGCCTTCTTTTTTAGGAAAGAAGGCTTTATTCGTGGTGATGGAGGGAATTGAACCCCCGACACAAGGATTTTCAGTCCTTTGCTCTACCAACTGAGCTACATCACCTTAAAAAAATACTCCTGCTCTTGGCAGGGGCACAAAAGTAGATAAATTTACATTTCATGCAAAATACGACTCGTATAAATTGGAACATGGAAATAAAGGTGGCCCGGTCACCAGTTAATGCAACACCCTTATTATAAGTATTGGGGAAATAAGTACCTTTTCAAACGACGAATAAATTGATTCGGATGATAGAGCAAATAGCTTTCATTTTGGTTCTCCTTGCGGCTGGGTATTTCATTGGAAAAAGAGTTTCGCGGATCCGCAAGAACATACGGCTGGGAAAAGATATTGAAATTAGAGATAACCCGGCCAAAAGACTGCGCAATCTGCTATTGATTGCGTTCGGCCAACAGAAAATGTTTAAGCGTCCCATACCGGCAATTCTCCATTTGTTTGTTTATCTGGGGTTTCTGGTAATCAATCTTGAAGTACTTGAATTCGTCATTGATGGGATATCCGGAACCCACCGGATTTTTTCTCCTTACCTGGGTTCATTTTACTCGATACTCATGAACATCTTTGAATTCATGGCGGTAGCGGTTCTTATTTCTTGTGTTTTCTTTCTTCTGCGAAGGAATCTTTTAAGAATCAGGAGATTCTGGATGTACGAGATGACCGCCTGGCCTCGCCTGGATGCCAACATTATTCTGGTTACTGAGATTGTGTTGATGCTGGCAATCCTAACCATGAATGCCACCGATCAGATACTACAAAACGATGATGCCCATTACAGTTCTACAGGCCGATTGTTTTTTAGTTCCTGGCTTATTCCCGTTTTTGATTCCCTTACACCAACGACCCTGGTATTCATCGAGCGTTTTGCGTGGTGGCTTCATATAATAGGGATTCTGGCTTTTGCTGTTTACGTAACCTACTCGAAACACCTGCATATTTTTCTTGCATTCCCCAACACCTGGTTTGCCAAACTGGAGGCCAAAGGTCAGATGAGTAATATGCCGGTGGTGACAGGTGAGGTAAAGCTGATGCTCGGATTGACCGAGAATAGCAATCCCAATCCTGCTGAGCCAGGAAGATTTGGAGCCCGTGACGTCAACGACCTGACCTGGAATATGTTGCTTGGAGCCTATACCTGTACCGAGTGCGGCAGGTGTACCGCAGAGTGTCCAGCAAATCAGACGGGAAAAAAACTTTCTCCTCGTAAGATTATGATGGATACGCGCGACCGGATGGAAGCGGTGGGCAATGCTATGGAAAAAGGAATCGCTCCATTTGAAGACGGTAAGACTTTGTTGAATGATTATATTACCAAAGAAGAAATCAACGCCTGTACCAGCTGTCATGCCTGTGTGGAAGCATGCCCGGTATTGATTAACCCACTGGAAATTATCATTGAATTAAGGCGTTACATCACGATGGAGGAATCAGGAGCCCCCCAGGCGTGGAATGGTATGTATCAGAATATAGAAACCAATTTTGCGCCGTGGAAATTCTCTCCTGGCGACAGGTTCAATTGGGCAAAAGATGAGCATTAATCGATAGATCACAATCATGATGAACGTTCCAACCATGGCCGAACTGGTCGCAAAAGGTGAATCGCCTGAAATTTTATTTTGGGTGGGATGCGCCGGATCTTTTGATGAACGATACAAACGCGTGACAAAAGCTTTTGTAAAGATTTTGCAATCAGTCGGAACAAAATTCGCCGTTCTGGGAACCGAAGAAACCTGTACCGGCGACCCTGCAAGACGCGCCGGAAATGAATTTCTTTTTCAGATGCAGGCCATGAATAATATTCAGGTGATGAATGGATATGGCATTAAAAAAGTTGTTACGGCATGTCCCCACTGCTTCAACACAATTAAAAATGAGTATAAGGAACTAGGCGGAGACTATGAGGTGATTCATCATTCCGTATTTCTTCAACAACTGATCAATGAAGGAAAAATCAAAATTAAAGAAGGGGGTTCTTATCACGGGAAAAAGATTACCTATCATGATTCATGTTTTCTCGGCAGGGCGAATAATATCTATGAAGCCCCCAGGGCAGTTTTGGAAATGCTCGATGCAGAACTCGTTGAAATGAAGCGTTGCCGTACGAAAGGTTTTTGTTGTGGTGCCGGAGGAGCGCAAATGTTTAAAGAACCAGAGCCAGGCAGAAAAGACATTAACGTGGCGCGTACGGAGGAGGCTCTTGAAACGGGTGCAACAACCATTGCTGTTGCATGCCCATTTTGTATGACGATGATGAGCGACGGAGTCAAAAACAAAGACCGCGACGCAGATGTAAACGTCAGGGATCTTGCAGAACTAATTGCAGAATCGCAAGGTTTAATCTGATATATTTCCACCTAAATTACAAGCCATGTTCGTTCCCTTCGCATCTCTTTCACCTGAATCAAGGATATGGATATATCAGGCCGACCGGCAGATGACCAGCGCTGAACTCGGGGTGATGAAAAGTAAGTTGCAGGAATTTACCGAGGGGTGGGTTGCCCATGGAGTACCTTTAAAGACTTCATTTACAATTGAATTTAACCAGTTCATCATACTTGCTGCTGACGAAGACCATCAGAGCCCAAGCGGCTGTTCAATCGATGGTTCTGTGCGTGTTTTGAAAGAGTTAGAGCAATTAACAGGTATCCGGCTGTTTGACCGTAATCTTGTAGCCTTCAAAATCGATGGGAAAATAATTTTAATACCCGTGGATCAGTTGAAATTAAAGTTTGCTGAAGGGGCCTTAAATGCCAGTACTTTATCGTTTAATAACCTGGTGAGTTCTAAAGGCCAATTTCACGAGGGTTGGCTTCAGCCTGCTGGGAAAACCTGGTTGAAGCGATATATACCTGAAGACATGGTCAAGATGAAATAAGTTTTTTTGTATTTTTAATAGTGTATGAGGAATATCATTCTTGTTATTATCATTCTTGGCTTGCTTGCAGGCTGCAGTGCCGAAAAAAAAGCAACTAAGGCTTTTCGGTTTGGAAATTATCAAACGGCCATTGATTTATATAAAAAGCAAGTAGACAAGAATCCAAATGATGGCCGCGCGCATTATTTTATTGCAGAATCCTACCGCCTTTCTAACCGAATAAAGGAGGCCGAACCTTTCTACGAAAAAGCCGGAGGCCGTGGCATTGATGAAGATTCCGTGAAATTTTATTATGCAGAATCCCTGCAGATAAACGGGAAATATGATGCGGCCCGCAAATTATTAGAAGCGGTAAAAGCTGAATCCGAATCGGAAAAATTCAAGGAGAGAGCACAGGCAAAAATTAACGGCCTGGGTGATCTGATGAAATTGAAGGAAAAAGAAAGTTTTTATAGAGTTAAAAATCTTGAATTGGTTAATACGCCCGCAAGCGAATATTCTCCAGTGTTTCTGAATGATGAATTGTACTTCACTTCATCCAGGGGGAATGGCAAAGTGTATGAAGCTACAGGCACGCCTTTCACCGATATATACAAAGTAGCCTCCAGGGGAGCTAATGTTGATCTGACAACCCTGTCGCGCCTTCCTGAAGGGATCAATGAAGAGAATATTAATGAGGGTTGTATAACGTTTTCGCCCGATGGGAAAATAATGGTTTTCGCCAAGGGCAATACTGGGAAGCGCAAAGGTTCTTATGATGTTGATCTTTACCTGTCACGTTTTCGAAATGGAAGCTGGGCAGAACCGATACCTCTGAATATTAATGATCCTGAAGCATGGGATTCTTCCCCTGCGCTCAGCCCCGATGGCCGAACCCTTTATTTTGCATCCAATCGAAAAGGGCGCGGGCGCCAGTTGGTCGGGTATGGAGGGAATGATTTGTACTCAGCACAAATGGATTCAAGGGGCCGATTCTCGAAAGTTAAAAACCTCGGACCCGATATTAACACAACCGGAAATGAAATATTTCCATACGTCGCCGATGATGCAAAACTTTACTTTGCCTCCGATGGTCACACCGGATTTGGAGGTCTGGACTTGTTTGTAGTGAAGCGCGCGAACGGTAAAACTGCCGTAGAAAATCTAGGTCAGCCAGTCAATTCTTCAGGAGATGATTTTGGTATATTTCTGTTTAAAGCCGACCGCGGATTTTTTACCTCCAACCGTGAAACCGGAAAGGGTGATGATGATATTTATACATTCATAAATGAAGACCCTGATCTGAAAGTGGTCAATTATTATCTTCAAGGAATCACATACACTCCGGATAGCACAGGTTTGAAAATATTACCGAATACTAAAGTTTCCCTGTTAGATGCCAGTGGAGACATGATGCAGGACTATGTTACCGGTAATGATGGTAAGTTTTTGTTCCGTGTATATCAGGATGAAGAGTATGACCTTGTGGGCGAAACGGATGGGTACCTGGTTAAACGCCAGGGATACTCTACCAAAGGAAAAGGTGTTGATCCCACCACCCTCAAGGACCTGGTGACGAATATTACCCTGGATACCACGCTCGTGCTCGAACGGATTTCACTGAATAAGATTTTTGTTCTTGACAACATATATTACGATCTGGACAAAGCTGAAATACGCTCTGACGCGGCTAAAGAACTTGAAAAACTCGTACAGATATTAATCGATAATCCGGAAATCAAAATTGAATTAAGTTCGCATACCGATAGTATTGCAACGGTCGAGTATAATATGGACCTTTCGCAGCGCAGGGCAGAATCGGCGGTGAATTACATTATTCAGCGTGGCATTTCGCCAGACAGGTTAGTGGCGAAAGGTTATGGCGAATTAAGGCCGATCGCCCGCAATACAAATCCGGATGGTACAGATAATCCCGCAGGCCGCGATAGAAACCGTAGAACCGAATTTAAAATTCTGGAGATCGGAGTGATCCCGAAACCGATTGAAGATGAGGAAGAATATGATGAGGACAAATATTTCCGGAATATCGATGGCAATTAACGCCGGGTATCTTTAACGCAACATATGCAAATGCCTCCAGGAAATTTGGAGGCATTTTCTTTTCTGCTTTTTATATTTTTGTTGTTTACTTGCATGATGATGAATTATCGCATTGAGAAAGATACCATGGGTGAAGTACAGGTCCCGGCCGATAAATACTGGGGCGCCCAAACCGAAAGATCCAGGAACAATTTCAGGATTGGCCCTGAAGCCAGTATGCCCAGGGAGATCATTCATGCTTTTGGATACCTGAAGAAAGCCGCCGCACTGGCAAACCACGAACTCGGTGTGCTGGATGGTGTTAAGAAGGATCTAATCGGAAAGGTATGTGATGAGATTTTAGCTGGCTCCTTAGACGGAGAATTTCCCCTAGTCATCTGGCAAACCGGCTCCGGAACGCAAAGCAATATGAACGTAAATGAGGTAATTGCTTACCGTGCTCATGTCATTAATGGAGGAAAACTTTCGGACGAAAAAAAAGTATTGCACCCCAATGACGATGTGAATAAATCACAGTCATCAAATGACACCTTTCCGACGGCGATGCACATTGCTGCGTATAAGGCTACCGTGGAGGTTACGCTTCCGGGCATGCAGAAACTTTGCGATACGCTGAACAAAAAATCCGCGGAATTTAAAACGATTGTGAAAACCGGGCGTACGCATTTTATGGATGCCACTCCCTTGACCTTAGGCCAGGAATTTTCCGGCTATGTTCAGCAGATTCAAAATAGTATGAAGGCCATCAGGAATTCGCTTGATGCGGTACGGGAACTTGCCTTAGGGGGCACAGCGGTAGGAACCGGACTGAATACCCCCGGCGGTTACGATGTGCTGGTTGCGAAAAAAATCGCGGAGTTAACCGGGTTTCCTTTCATTACCGCTCCCAATAAATTTGAAGCCCTGGCGGCACATGACGCGATGGTTGAACTGTCGGGTGCTCTCAAGCGCTCAGCCGTGGCGTTAATGAAAATTGCTAATGATATCCGGATGTTGAGCTCCGGCCCAAGGTGCGGTATTGGTGAATTAATAATTCCTGACAATGAGCCAGGGTCTTCCATTATGCCAGGTAAAGTAAACCCTACTCAGCCCGAGGCTTTGACCATGGTTTGCGCCCAGGTCATGGGAAATGATGTAGCCGTTTCCATAGGGGGTTCGATGGGCCACTTTGAATTAAATGTTTTTAAACCAGTGATTGCTGCCAACGTTCTTCAGTCCGCGAGGTTGATAGGTGATGCCTGTAGTTCCTTTAACGACCGGTGTGCTCAGGGCATTGAACCCAATCATGCTATCATCAAACAGCATCTGGAAAATTCCCTGATGCTCGTAACGGCCCTCAACCCACATATAGGTTATGAAAACGCTGCCAGGATTGCTAAGAAGGCTCATAAAGAAAACAAGACTTTAAGAGAAACAGCGGTTGAACTGGGCCTGTTAACTTCGGCCCAGTTTGACGCCTGGGTAAAGCCAGAAAAGATGGTGGGGAGTATTGAGAAATAATGCGCCTTATTATAATTATCAAAAATATTTGTACTTTTATTTTGGTTTAAGGTAAGGTGCGAGGAATGATTGAAGCGGGATGGCGTTTATCGGGCAGGGTTGATGGCCACAATTGAAAAGAAACTCAATTTTTAAACATATGAATAACAGACTAATTGTATTTTTTTGTCTGGCTTTAATTTTTTCATCTTCACAGAGTTTTGCACAGCTTTCGAAAACAGAAAAAAAGGAGTGGAAGAAAAAAGCCAAGGAATTTTCAAAGAACCCTGCTAATCTCAAGCAGTTAATGGAAGATAAGGAAGCTGCAGAAGGTCAACTTTCTTCGCTTAACGACAGGGTCACTCAGCTCCAATCCAGTATGAGTAATAAGGATGCCCGCCTGGCCGAATTGGAAGACCAGCTTTCGCAATCCCGCGCACAGTTGACCAGTACAAGAGCGGAATTGACTCAGTTAAAAGCAACGCCAGTGGTCAATGAAATGGATTTTTCGCAAGGTGTTGTATTCAAGGTTCAGATCGGTGCCTTTAAAAATAAGGATCTGCAAAAATATTTTGACAATAACCCAAATCTGGGCGGAGAAGTGAAGGAGGGCGAGCCTCAGAAAATTACGCTCGGTATCTTTCGGGACTATTGGCAAGCAGACGAGTTTAAAAAATATATGCGTGAAATGGGCGTGAAAGATGCCTGGATTGTCCCTTTCCGCGATGGACAACGTGTTGAGATAAAGGATGTTCTGGAAGGAGTGGTAAGCGATAAAACAGCAGACACGACAAATTAAAATTTCCATCCATCATTAAGAAAGCAGTATATCCATACTGCTTTTTTTTTCAGACATTGAAAGCATAACTTTCAAATGCCCTTTTCAGGGTTACTTTTGTGAGATGACCAGGGCTATTGTAATGTTATTATGCTGCTTTTCTATCGCTGCTTTCGCTCAGGTCCGCGTCAGTAAACTGGTCATTCAACCCCATCAGATCTATGATCTGGATTCTACTGATATCCTGGTAGCTGATTCCCTGATCATGATGGATTCATCAACCATCCGATTAAATGGACTAAAAGCGGAAAACTTCATCCGCATCAATGTCGCCATATTCGGGAAGCAATGTATTATCGATGGCAAAGGTGTTGCAGGAAAAAAGGGACTTGATGGCGCACCCGGTCTTACACCCGTAGGGCCTTGCCGCGATGGAGTACCCGGCCGAAATGGATTGCGAGGCTTAAGTGGAGGTTTGGGAATCAATCTTTTTTTATATATTGATAGAATCGAGGTAAAAGGAAAATTATTCATTGATATTTCCGGAGGCAACGGTGGAGACGGCGGGACTGGTGGCGAAGGTGGAGGCGGAAGCCCGGGCACTTATCATTGCAATGGAGGGGCAGGCGGTAACGGCGGAAATGGTGGTTCCGGTGGCGATGGCGGCACCGGCGGCTTATTAACCATCGGGGGCAGAGATGCCGATAACGTCAAAGCCTTCATCGGCAATCTCCTGATCGTAAAAAACCACGGTGGTTCTTTCGGATATGGAGGCATTTCCGGGTATGGGGGCCCTCCCGGCTTAGGACCAAATAAGAAAAACGGAGACATAGGGCAAAAAGGTGCTGATGGGTTGTATGGAAGACCCGGAGATAGGGGTGCCGTTCTGTTTGAGGAACAATAATGAAATGGATAAGCGGTGGCTATTTAAGGAACCTCCCAGTCAACTTGAGATTGAGAGACTTTCTGGTTTAATTAATACCAACCCATACTTAACCGGTGTTCTGCTGCAACGGGGTATTTGCGATTTCGACACGGCTAAAAAATATTTCCGGCCCTCGCTTGGTGATTTGCATGATCCTTTTCTCATGAAGGATATGGACAAGGCAGTTAAACGTCTTAAATCTGCCTTGGACCTTGAAGAAAAAATTCTCATCTACGGCGATTATGATGTAGATGGCACAACGTCCGTTTCACTTGTATACCGGTATCTGCGAAAGTTTTATCCTGATTGTGATGTTTATATTCCTGACCGATACGCCGAAGGATATGGCGTTTCACTGGCAGGCGTCGAATATGCT
>JBDSIM010000287.1:0-16677 GCA_039917935.1 Cyclobacteriaceae bacterium
AAAGCAACAACCAGCCTGGCAGGAAAAAGATAACTGGAAGGAAGAGTTTACGCTTGATTAATTGAAAAGCATTCAAAAAAATATTGTAGTCAAAAAAACGCTTTAATCTTATGGATTTTGTCAGAGACCTTTTTAGGTTTTTAAAAGAACGGAAAAAATGGTGGCTAACGCCGATCATATTACTGCTGATTTTTGTGGGCGTGCTCATCGTCATCGGCGGCAGCTCAGCCGTGGCTCCGTTTATTTATACACTTTTTTAAGAAACGACCGTGCAAGCTCAAGATCGATTCAAGACTATTCTGGTTATTGTTACAGGCCTGCTCATTATCGCGTGGATTTTTGATATCCCATTGCTGGGAAAAATTGCCCTTTTCATTGGCGCGGTTTCGATTTTCATTCCTCCGGCAGCCAGATGGATAGAATGGGCCTGGCTAAAACTCGCGTTGGGATTGGGATGGGTAAACTCCAGAATTCTCCTTAGCCTGATCTACTTTTTATTCTTGCTGCCCATTGCCTGGGTATCAAGATTGTTCACGAAAGATCCTCTGCAGCTTAAGAAAAATAGGGGTCCATCATTATTTATTATACGCGATCATTTATACACGGGAAAAGATTTAGAAGATATCTGGTAAGAACTTTATGGAATCGACAAGGGCTTCTTCAACAACAAGTACAACAGCCGAACATGGTGAAAACACCGTTGCCACATCCTGGACGCTCCAGGATTTTGTTAAAAATCAAATCACTTATATGAAATCCATTATCCAGCTCATTCGTGTGGGACATTGGGTAAAAAATCTCTTTCTCTTCATCCCGTCTTTTTTTGCCGGACATTTATTTAAAATGGATGAACTCCTGGTGGTGCTGGCGGCCGCATTTGCCTTTAGCCTTGTAGCTTCCGGTGTCTATGTTATTAATGATTACCGCGACCGTGCGGTTGATCGCCTCCACCCTACCAAGAAACTGAGGCCCCTTGCCTCCGGCGAGGTGGGAACCGTAACTGCCTGGATACTGATCATTACCCTTGTCTCTGCAGGCCTCCTGTTAGCAGCCTCGTTGGAAATGGTCTTCTTTTATATTCTTCTAAGTTATTTTGTAATGAATCTCGGATATTCTTTCGGACTTAAAAATATTCCCATTCTCGATCTCTTTATCGTTTCTCTGGGATTTTTATTGCGCATTTACAGTGGGGGAGTTATTGCAGATTTACCCATCACACATTGGCTATCCATCATGATACTTCTGCTGGCACTTTTCCTGATCATCGCCAAAAGAAGGGATGATATACTCATCAATGCCCAAAACGGTTGTGTGATCCGCAAGTCTACTCAGGCCTATAATCTTGATTTTATTAATTCCTGCATTACCTTGCTCTCGGCAGTAGTTATTGTGGCCTATATCATGTATACGGTTTCACCGGAAGTTACCGAACGTTTCAACAGTGATTATTTATTTGTTACAACCATTTTTGTGATCGCTGGTGTTATGCGGTACCTCCAGATTATTTTTGTAGAAAATAAGTCCGGGTCTCCAACGAAAATTTTTGTTAAAGACAAATTTATACTCATTACCATTGCCGGATGGATTTTGAGTTTCTATGTGATCATTTACGCTCTTTAAGCATTAAGCGATAAGTAGTAAGCTGAATGCAGACCATGCTCAACGCATCTGATGAAGTAAGTAATTTGTGACAGTGGTGAAGAGGTAGTTTGGATGACACCGCTTTTGGTGAAGGTCAACAGTTGTCTATCTACTCCGTTAGAAAAGAAAACAGGTTATTAAGGTCGCACTTGATTAGAAAGGGGACTAAGCAGGAAAGTAGTGAGTTGGGCATCAAGACAGCAAAAGGGTTCAGGGTATTGAAAATTAAGGAAATTGAGTACAAAGACAGCACACACTCACACGCTAACCCGACAGCAAACGAACACATCAAAACTGGTGCTCTTCGATTTTGACGGGACCATTACTACGAAGGATACTTTTATTGAATTCATTTTATATTACCGGGGGCGTTATCGATACCTGAGTGGCCTATTAATGATGGCCCCCATGTTGGCACTTTACGTTGGTAAACTCATTCCTAACTGGAAGGCAAAACAAAATTTTTTAACCTATTATTTTAAGGGCGAAAAAATTTCGGAATTCGATTCCATGTGCAGGGAATTTACCAACAAGGCCCTCCCTGGTTTAATCAGGCCGCAGGCCATACAGGCCATTGAAGACTACCGGAAGCAAAATGTTACCATCGCAGTGGTCTCAGCCTCCGCGGAGAACTGGGTCAAGCCATGGTGTGACGACCTAGGGTTAATTTGCCTTGCCACAAAACTCGAAGTCGTAGAGGGGGCCATCACCGGAAAGCTAAGCGGCCGGAACTGTTACGGCGATGAAAAAGTTTGCCGCATTCAGGAGCATTTTAAGTTGTCAGATTATAATGAAATTATTGCCTATGGAGACTCTTCCGGCGATAAAGAAATGCTCGAACTCGCCAATACACCATTCTACAAACCTTTCCGGAGTTAGATCATCCAATGCGTGTAGTGCATGTAAGAAAGGTGTAGTTTACACCCGCAGATTGACCTGTATTTATCCTTTCTTTTTCGTATATTAATACTAATGATCCCACCCCACTGACCACTGACTGCTAGTATTTAATCAAACGTATTTCCACCACGCCTTTCTCAGATGGCATAACGGACTGCACTTGCGTAACAATGATTCTTTCGCTGTCAATTCCCGACTGGATAAGGTGCTGGGAAATGGCCTCTAATCTGGATGTGGTAAACTTGGAATTTTCCTCCTCTTTTACCACAAGGTGAAATAAAATTTCTTTTTGAAGTTGAATTTTATTGGCGATATAAAACAACAATTCCTTTTGGGATGCATTCAACGAACCATTTTGCATTGGAAACGAAATCTCATCCGAAACATTCGCACCGATCTGCCTGCTCCACTCCTCCTGGGTAAGATAACGCTGACCTTCCGCCAGCACTGTCTTACCAGGGGCCACATTAACCTGAAAAATGTCTGAGAATTTGCCCTCGCGATTACTGGAAAAGAAAGCGATGGAATCCCCATAGATTGAAAAATAAGCGTCAAACTTTTTTGAGTTAACTGTTTTACCCAGGTTTACGGGCACTGACCATGTTTCCCATGAGTTGTAAAGACGGTCGCTGTAAAAAATATCCGCATCCCCTTCTCCACCCCTGCCATTGCTGGCAAAAAACAATCTCTTCTTATCTGAAGAAAGGAAGGGAGAAATTTCAAAACCCGTCGTATTAATGGTCGCCCCCATATTTTTGGGGACTGCCCACTGACCTGATGATTTCACACTGAAATAAAGGTCTTCATCCCCACGGCTATCTGCGGCTTTCATTGAAAAAAGAATAACATCAAAATCAGGAGATACAAATACCCCCAGAAAATCCTGGTTGTTAATCCCCGGTATCGGAACAAATTCAGGACGCGTCCAATAATTATTGATCCGTCTGGTGAAGTACACACCGTTCATCTTCTCTTTTGGCGATGCGCTGATAAAATACCGGGTTGCCCCATCGCGGCTAATGCCGACGATAGCATTCTGGCCTTCATCGTTCATATGGACGAATGCATTGCTGGAAAGTTTCCAGACCTTCCCGGCGTGCTCGCTGTACCAGATATCATGGCCTGAAAATTTGCCACCGATGTTCCCATCATAAAGAGCTCGCGTAAAAAAGAGTTCTTTTCCATTGGGTGAGAGCAACGGAAAACTTTCTTCACCAGCACTGTTCACTGACGAGGGTAACCTGGTCACGGAATGAAATTCAAGAAGTTGGGCTCCCGCAAAACCTGGCAGGCTTAAAAGAAATACTAAAATGTAGGTTTTCATCACCATGTATATTGATTGAATTTCCTGAAATTATTGAACCGGAAGGCAAGGACAAGCTCGTGACTGCCATCGTTGAATTGTTTGAATTCTCCCAATGACATTTCATAAGAATATGCCGCTGAAATTTTTTCATTCAGGTTAAACCCAACAATCGCGACGCCGCTTTTAATGTCACGGTAAGTAATTCCAAACCAGATATTCTCTTTGAAAAATCCCTTCACGCTAAAATCCATCACTACTCCATTGTCCATTTGTATCAACGCCATCATGCTGGGTTTAACGGTAAAATCCGGATTGAGAGGTAAAGCAACTCCTGCCTGGACGGAACCCCGGTAAAACGGTTGCGTCATAGCCAGCTCAGACGACTGAAGGGCAGTGTACAAAACCGGGAAATAAGATAATCCTACATAATAATTTTGTGCATATACAACAATCCCTGCACGGAGGTTGAGATCGGTTTGTGAAGTGGAGCTATTCAGCAGGTGATTATAAAATTGATCCGGATCCCGAACGGAAACCTCACTCACATCCAGCTTGCGATTTTCAATTAACGCAGTCATCCCGATGGCAAACCTTGTCTTACTGGTCAGCGGATAATTAATAGCGTAATTGGCACTTGCTCCCACTGATTTTAATACCCCCACTTTAGAATGAAAAATATTTCCGCCGATGCCATGGATCATTCTTTTGGAGCGGGGCAACTTGTCGGATCCGGTAGCGGTAGGTTCACTTAAACGGATGGAATTATAACTCAGGTCCAGGGGTTCGATTAGCCTTTTGTTGTATGAAATATTAATGAACTTTGGTGAATAATCTCCGAAGCCACTCCATTGATACCGGTAGCTCATCTTGAGGTCCTCATAATTTTCAACTCCCGTAAAAGCAGGGTTAAACAAAGGCATGAACTGAAATGTTTGCGCATTATTGGGCACATATTGCGCCAAAAGCGTGGTAGATATCAAACATAACAAAGGAATATAAATATACTTTTTCATAGTCAACGTAATATGGTTACGATCCCTTTATAGGTTTTATTATTGCGCAACTGAAGGTCAATGGTAAAGAAGTAAGTGTCTGCGGGCAGCCTTTCACCATTCATCGTTCCATCCCAGGGTTTATCGAAACCCTGGGCCCTGAATACAAGCACACCTTGTTTATTATAAACACTAATGACGGCATCGTCCAGGCCCTCGAGCCCGCCTGGCCGGTCTATGATCCAGGTGTCATTGGCCTGATCACCATTTGGTGTAAATCCTGAGGGTATATTAAATTCAATAAAGGTATACTGCAGCAGGATAAGTTTGTCCTGTGTAATACTCTCATCTTCACCGTCGTTTAAGTTGAAAAAAACAGGTTTGGGTTCCAGTATCGGATCAAGGGTGTTAAGGTGGACGTATTGAATCAACCGCAAAGCCTGCGCATATTCTGCAACGGTTGCCTTACCGGTTAGTGTGAGTATTCCGGATTGAAACGAAAATTCACCTTTGATATTTGGCGTATTTTGAAAACGGAGTACATCAAATTCTAAACGGTAGTTTCTGGCGAATCCAATCTGAGCAGTGGTAAGACTGTCATCATCCGGATCCTGAATATCAATTAATGCAGCGAGGAAAGCAGGTTCGCCATTTACTTCATAACGAAGTGTGTCATTGTCGATGATTACAACCGGAGGATCGTTAACAGAAAGAACAGTAATAGTCACCTGCCCTGTGGTCAGGCTCAGGTGATAGCCATCGGAAGCCTTCCATTGGAAAATATCGGGTCCGAAATAATTTTGGGCCGGATGATAAATCAACGTTTGTAGCGAGGCAGCTGCAATAGTATCCCCTGCCTTCACGGCCACATTGGAAAGCAAAAGTTTTCCGAACGCAGGCAAAGATGTTATTTGAATTCCGGCAAGCGGATTTTGATTTAAATCTGCATAACCATTTGCAAAGAAACCTGATGGTAGCTCTTTGGGGGTATCCTCATCCGTAATCACACTTAACGGGGATATAGTGGGTCTAACATTTACATAGATGGTGAAAGCTTGCGTCACAGTTGCGCTCGCATCTTTTGCCTGCAATTGAACAGCCACGTTTCCTAGAGCTGACGCCGGTGGCTTTCCGGTGAGCCTGGCTCGCCCGTTGCTTATTGGCGCAAGGGTGGCCCAATCAGGTTTACTGATTGCGCTGATGATCGTGGCCTCATTGTCCGGATCAATCACCTGCACATCATATTGATATAATTCATCGATAACAGCAATGGTAACGGGTGTTGAGATAAAAACTGGTGGGTCGTTTACGGGTTGTATAACCAAAGTGAATGTTTTTATCACCGTATTCACATTTGGACTTATCCCTGAACCATTGTCGGTAACCGTTACCGATATCTGCGCGGTTCCAAAAACATTTGCTTTTGGCTTGAACTGCAACGTGCCCGTTGTTTGTGGACTTATATAGACAACCTTCAGCAAATCAAATAATTCAGGTTTGTTTGAAGATACCACCACGGTAATGGTCTGGGTCTCACCCGGACCTGCGGTAATTCCGGTTAAGGCTATATTCTGCTGTTCTGCATCTTCGAGCAGCGTAATATTATTGATAGGATCAATGGTAGGTTGACTATTGATCTCCACTACTTCAATCTGAAAGCTGGCGGAATATGAATTTTGATGAGGTGCCACATTTGAGCCATTGTCAATTGCCACAATTGTGATCGTAACGACACCTGAGATATTTGGTTTTACTGCGTATGACAGCAAAGCTGTGGACCCAACACCGTCATACTGCATAGTGGGGTTATCAATAATATTGGTATTGCTGGAAGTCGCAACAAAAGTAAGTTGCTGGCTTTCTTCAAATGGACCTTTGGTAATCCCGGTAATAGTGAGTGATTTCGCCGTCGAATTCTCTGAAATCTGCTGATTCGCAATAGCCGAAAAAGCTGGGGGATCATTAATCTGATTGACCTGTAGTTGGAAATTAAAAGTCCCGCTATAATTGACCCCATCATTGACGCGCATGGGTATGGTGAGAACCCCTGCGAAATTCACGGCGGGTGTAATCGTTCTTCCAGAAACACTATAGTTAACACCCGGAGAAACCTCGAGGGAAAAGCCAGCAGGATATGGATTGTCAGGATCCGTTACCGTTAAATGGGATAACTCTATGGTGATAGGTTTCTCCTCGTCTGTGCTCAGCGCTACCTGACCTGTTATCACCGGTGGATCATTCGAATTGCCAACCTGGATCTGAAAGTTAAACGGCGCACTGCTATTGGTACCATCACTTACCGTGATGGTGACATTCAGCGTACCCGTAAAATTCAACACAGGCGTTACGGTCGATCCTGATACAGTGTAATTGGAACCTGGTCCAACAGCCAATGAAAAACCGTCTGGATAACTATTATCTGGATCCATCACGGTAAGGTTTGAAAGCTGGATAGTCACAGGCGTATCCTCATCAATGCTGATCGGCGTCTGCCCTTGTATCATCGGAGGATCATTGACAGGGGTAAGCTGAATGAGGAGGTTGAAAATATCGCTGTTGAGTTCGCCATCATTGACCTGTACAGGTATTGTAAGGGATCCGGAATAATTAAGCACCGGCACGATCGTATTCCCGGATACAGTGTAATTCGCACCAGGATTCGGTGGAAGCAGTGTAAAACCGGTAGGGTAAGCGTTGTCAGGGTCCGAAACAAGCAGATCGGCGAGGGCAATGGTTCGCCCTACATCTTCTGAAGTTATTACCGCTTGTTGCCCAGTGATGTCCGGCGCATCATTTACTGGAGTAACCGTGACCTGAAGAGGAAAACTATTACTGTTACTTACGCCATCATTTACCAATACATTCACGGTAAGCGCACCCGTAAAATTTAACGCAGGGGTAACTGTTGTTCCGGTAAAAGTATAATCTGGCCCCGCCTCCACAATCAAAGAAAAACCATCCGGGTAATTGTTATCAGGGTCTGTCACGGTAAGATCCTGAAGCAATAGTGCAATGCCATTGTCTTCTAATACACTGACGTCTCTCTGCCCCGTGATCACAGGAGCATCGTTGGTCGCCGTGACCGTAATCACCGTATTAAAAGCGCCACTGTTGGCAGACCCATCACTTACATAGACCGGGACTGTCAAATTGCCATTAAAGCCAGGGTTAGGGGTGATGATATTCTCCGAAACACTGTAGTTAACACCACTCTGAATAAACAGTGTAAAGCCAGTGGGATAAGTATCATCGGTGTCAGACACACTAAAATTTGGAAGTTGCAGCGCAATACCCTGACCTTCCCGTGTACTTAAAGGCACTTGACCTGTAATAGCCGGAGGGTCATTTACTTCATTAACCGTTACCAGCAAATCAAAGGGTGCACTGTCATCGGTTCCATCACTGACAATTACGGGAACTGTAAGCTGTCCTGAAAAATTAAGTCCAGGGGTAATTACATTGTCAGATACTGTGTAATTCGTGCCCGGCTGAACACGCAATGAAAATCCTGAGGGATAAGCGTTATCCGGATCGGTGACCCTGCTGATATTGTCCAGCCTGATTGTCAAAGAAGCATCTTCGTTCGTGCTTAAAGGTGTATATTCATTAATCACAGGGGGGTCATTAACAGCCGAAACAAAAATCTTGAATGAAAAAATTTCGCTTTCAGATTCCCCGTCGTTTACGGACACCGGTACAGTAAGAGTTCCATTGAATTCAGGTGCCGGAGTAATCGTCGCTCCGGATACGGAATAATTTTCACCGGCTTCACTTGAGACGTTCAGGGTGAAATCATCGGGATAGTCGTTTTCGGCGTCCGTTACCAATAAATCAGCTAACGCGATGGTTATGGGCTGCTCCTCCGGGGTTGGTAAGGGGTCAGGTGTTTGTCCGGTAATAACGGGTTGGGTATTTGCTTTGGCGACTAAAAGATCAACGTTAAACGGATCACTGGCCGCTGAAAGGTCACGGATAATTACTTTTACAGGAAGCACACCAGAAAATTGCTCATCCGGCGTAACTGTGTTATCGGAAACCGAATAATTGTTACCCTCTAAAACATCTAGCGTGAAGTCACCGGGAAATTCGCCATCGGGATCAGCAACTATAAAGTTATCGAGGCTTAAGGTCAGTGGTTTTCCAGCAGTTGCCTTGAGTTCACCTTGTTTCAGACTTACAATTTGCGGAGGATCGTTTACATTTGTAACGGTAAGGCTAACAGTTGCTTTATCTGAGGTCTCCTCCCCCTTGCTATTAACGGTGTATTTAATGGACGTTCCGCCGAAGAAATCCTTCGCGGGTGAAAACGTAAGCTGGCCGGAATTGTCTACCGTGTAGAGCCCTTGCCCAGTTGACACTGATTGCTGGATATCATTTGTTTCAGGATCCAAATCTACCGTTGCAGAATCTATGTCCGAATCGTTATTCTCGTCATCATCGTCTCCTCCACTCGTGTCGTTGGTTAAGACATTAATGCTGACAGGGGTTTCTTCAGATGTGGTGACGAAATCATCTTCTGCCTTGGGTTTATTGCCTTTAACAGGAAGACTTGATAATTCCCGAAATGTTAAATCCTCAATATTCGTTACTGGGTGGAGGGGAGTTTTGTAAAAACCATCATCGGATGCGAAATTAGATTTAAAGGATAAGTTCGCGGAGAAGTTGAATGAACCGGCATGGCACGGAATTATTATTACCCCCGAGGAAAGCACAAAAAAGATCAGGCGTAATAGGGTTTTCATACCTACAGAAAATAAATAATACAGATTAATCACACGCTCTATTAATATAATTGATGTTCCAATTTTTCCACAGTTTTCACTAGAACACATGATTGCCCTACCTTCTTACTTTTTCTGGACAGGTGTCTTTATTGTCCTTTACACCTACGCGGGATACGGTTTAATTATTTTTATCCTATCTAAACTCAAGGGTAAACCAAGGCCATTTACCCATTTTTCGGATAATGACCTGCCTGATGTTACCATTTTAGTTGCCGCATATAATGAGGAACAGTGTATTGAGGATAAGATTGTAAATACTTTAAACCTGAATTATCCAAAGGATAAGCTGTCGATTCTGTTCGTTACCGATGGATCGACCGACAATACCCCATCGATCGTAAAAAAATTTCATGCCGTGAAATTATTCCATGATTTCCAGAGAAAAGGTAAAATCCATGCCGTAAACAGGGTAATGAAGTTTGTGACTACTCCCATTGTAATTTTTTCTGATGCGAATACGCTTCTGAATGGCCTTGCGGTCAGGAATATTGTCAGGCACTACCAGAATGACCAGACTGGTGGCGTGGCGGGCGAAAAAAGAATTTACAAAAATAAGGAGGATAACGCCTCCGGATCGGGCGAGGGTTTTTATTGGAAGTACGAATCGTTCCTTAAGAAAAAGGATGCTGAAGTATATTCCATCGTAGGAGCAGCCGGAGAGTTGTTCTCTATCCGTACAGCGCTATATCAGGATCCCCCGGATAATATTATCATTGAAGATTTCTATATGTCCTTGAAAATCTGTACAAAAGGTTACCGATTTATGTATGAGCCTGAGGCTTACGCTTTTGAAACTGCGTCAGCGTCAGTCAAGGAGGAATGGAAACGCAAGGTAAGGATTTGCGCTGGCGGCTTTCAGGCCATGGTCAAATTAAAACCGCTTCTGAACCCTTTTCGATACGGTATCCTGAGTTTTCAATATATTTCGCACCGGGTTCTGCGCTGGACGCTAGCACCCCTTTTTCTACCCATTATTTTAATCGCAAATGTATGGTTGGCCATATCAGGATCATGGTTTTACGGCCTCAGCTTAACATTGCAAATTTCATTCTATATTTTGGCGTTCCTCGGTTATCGGTTCAGCGAAAAGAAAGTTTCTATTAAAGGATTCTTTATACCGTATTATTTCATGGTAATGAATCTTTCGGTTTATGCGGGGTTCATCCGGTATTTTAGAGGGAAACAGTCCGTTGTCTGGGAAAAGGCGGAAAGGGCAGCCATTGCTCCGCAATAAAATTCTGATTTTGACTATTAGAGATCAAGCATTATTTTGCGCACCTTAAATCAACCATATGGGGCGCGTTTTTGAAAAAAGGAAGCATAAGATGTTTGCTCGCTTTGACCGGATGGCCAAAGGATTTACCCGTATTGGGAAGGATATTGCCATAGCTATCAAACATGGGGGGCCCCATCCCGAGCACAATCCAAAACTCCGGGTGGCGATGCAGAATGCCAAGGGGATTAATATGCCTAAAGAACGCGTGGATGCGGCTATCCGGCGGGCATCTTTAAAAGAGGAAAAGGAATTTCAGGAAGTGACCTATGAGGGATATGGACCCCATGGCGTCCCTATTATGGTAGAATGCGCGACTGATAATCCCACGAGAACGGTGGCCAATGTCAGACTTCACTTCGCCAAAAACAGTGGAAGTATGGGTAATTCGGGTTCAGTGGCCTTTCTCTTTGAGCGAAAAGGTGTTTTCAAATTTCATCATACAAAACTGAATCTCGATGAAATGGAACTTGAGCTAATCGATGCAGGGGCAGAGGATATCGAAAAACAGGAAGATGAAATTATTGTCTACACCAAATTTACCGAATTCGGCCACATGCTGAAATTTCTGGAATCCAAGCACCTGGAGGCAAAAAGTTCAGAATTACAATATGTTCCGACCACCACAAAAGAACTCAGTGAAGAGCAACAGGATGAAGTGCTGAAACTGGTTGAGGTACTCGAATCAGATGATGATGTTCAATCAGTTTATCATAATCTTGCTTAAGGCATTTGGAAGTAGCCTATAAATATCTGCAGAACATCGGGCCTACCGCATACTATCCGGCTCAATCGTGAGCCGGTCTTCAATCATTCGATTGTTGTACTGCTGAATCACCGCTTTGATTTTATTTTCCATCAAGATTACCCTTTCTGAAGACTCATTTATTAAGTTTTTTTGCATAAGCTTATCCTGATGGAAATTATACAATGCGAGACTTCTTGAACCATCAAATACAAGCATGAAATCCTCGTCAAATATCTGATAGGTATTGTCCTTGTAATTGAAAGCCACAGGTCTTGAATCTTCCCGGAACAAATCCCGGCCAAAGGCGACATAAGGTTTATTATAATGCAGGTAACCCAATACACTCGGCATAATATCGGTCTGTTGCGCGATCTGAGTCTCCCTTCCCGCTAAACTGTTGTCAGGCTTAAAAAAGATAATGGGAATGGAGAAAAATCCCCAGCCTGTCCGGTATTCAGGAAACTGAATATTGGACGAAGTATGGTCAGAGGTGATGACAAACAACGTATTTTTATACCAGGGCATCGAGGAAATCGTATGAAAGAATTTTTTCAACGCATGATCCGTATATTGTATACACCGGTGAATAGGCAGCGGGCCGCCTTTAAATGTATCCGTATAATCTTCCGGGATAGCGAATGGGTGGTGAGAGGAAACAGAAAAGAAAATAGAAACGAACGGGGTTTTGATTTCATTCAATCGCGCTGCATAATATTGCAGGAAGGGCTCGTCCCAGATTCCCCACAAGCCATCAAAATCTTCCGGATTGTTGTATTCCGTCATACCGGAATAATGTTCTACACCGGCCAGGTTCATAAAAGCTTTGAAGCCCATTGATCCATTCGGGGCACCGTGAAAAAAGGACGTATGGTAATCTTCTTTTGCTAATAAAGAAGGCAGCGTGTTGATGCTATTAGCCGAGTAGGGCGAGAGAAAATACGGCACACCCAGCGAAGGAATACTGCCTATTATTGAAGGAAGGCCATCAATTGATTTTCTACCGTTGGCGAAACTGTTCTCAAAAGTTTTACTATGCTGCAAGAGGGAATCCAGGAAAGGGGTATACCCCTTATATTTTCCGTTTTCCTTATCGCTGTTAAAAGTTCCAAAAAATTCTTTCGAAAAACTTTCAAGAATAATTACCACGACATTTTCTTTCTTGAATTGACTGGTATCAGTCGGCCAGTGTACGGGCGTGTAGTAAGCGTTAAGTTCCGATGCAGTAAAATATTTTGCTTTCTGTACTTTAGTCTTCCCTACTGTACGAATCAGCGAAAAGGGCGTGTTCAGCACAATACTGATATCTTTTGGATCCCGGACAAATTCACCGGCATTGCTTAAGGTGATGGGTCGGGTACTATGGCGAAATCCTCCCCGTATCCCGCCGATAATGAAAAATGTTATCAGAGGAAGGACGAAGAAACCGGTGGTATAATACATCGTCCGGTTTTGCATTTGAGGGCCCCAGATTTTAATGAGATTGTGCAGTTTCACCATGATCACCACAAGAAAAATCCAGAATATCACTGCATACCAGTAGTCCAGCAGAAATTGGGCGAGCAGTCTGCTGATATTACTTTCATTCTGAAATTGCCTGAAAACATCGGCTGACGTCCTGCGAAGGGTAAACTTGTAATAAATAAAATCGGCCACATTGGTAGCCAGGGCACAACCATTCAAAATAAAAAATATATATTTCAGAACTTCCTGATAGGAAAATCTAAACCTGAAATCAAAAGGTATGATGGTTAGCAAAATGTAAAGGGCATTGATGTAAAGCAGGGCCGAAAGGTCAAACTGGAGACCACCCCATAGTAGCCATGAAAATTTCCGGACAGTCATTTCCGGGAAAAATGACGTATTGAACAGGTAAAAGCCAACCCTGCAAATTGTAAAAAGCAGCATTGCCAATAGCAACCTCAGCAACAATGCCCAATAAATATTGCCAGTTAGTCTCAGGTTGGCTAATCTCAGTTTCACAATGCGAATTAAGATAAAATTAAGCAATTTTACTGGCCTGAAAATCCGGCATCTCATGACATCGGCTCGAACGGCGTCCTCTTTTGCCAGTATAATCCTATATTAGCCTTTCGTGGTCAAAAGCCTAAAGTAAAAACAAAAAATAAATCCTCGCTTTCAGAAACATATGAGGGTTCAAAATTGGTTATAACAGAATGCGATTAGCCTACCAACTCTTTCTCGTTTTAGTTTTAGATTTGATTACCCTTCAAACAGCGGGACAGGACTATCTGCAATCCGGTATTCTCTTTTTTAATGCCGTAAAATCCAATGAGTTTGAGGAAGCGGACAAACTGATCAAAACAATGGCCAGCGGAAAGGAAGAAATATTAAAATCACAATTGAACACGGAAAATAAAGCGAAAGCTTTTTGGATCAACCTCTACAATACTTATGTTCAGTATCTCTTAAAAAAAGATCCAGGGTTATTTAAAGACAGGAGTAAATTTTTTAAAACGGAATACATTACTATTGCTGACCAAAAATTAAGTTTGGATGACATTGAACATGGAATTATCCGACGTTCCCGCAATAAATACACCATGGGCTATCTGGGTAGTTTTTTTGTCAGTAACTTTGAAAAACGTTTCCGCCTTGAAACCATCGATTACAGGATACATTTTGCGCTGAACTGTGGGGCCAAAAGTTGTCCCCCGGTTGCCCTGTATAAACCCAATAAATTAGAAGCACAATTGGATAAGTCAGCAGAATTGTATTTAAAAACTTTTGCCCGATACAAACCAAAAGAAAACATTGTTATGGCGCCAGTTTTGTGTTCCTGGTTTAATGCCGATTTTGAGGGCGGAAGCGGAGTGCTTTCCATGATGAAAAAGTATAAAATCGTTCCCCCGGAAAAGGATCCGGATATTGACTATCTGTCTTATGATTGGACTTTGAAACTTGATAATTATATCACCTTATAAATTCTAAACCAGATTATGAATAACCGTGACCATTATTACCATTCACAGGATCTAAAAAAATTCAGTCATATCGGCGAGTTCGGAAAAGAACTGGCAGACAAGTTTTTTGCTTATTATGGGGCGGTGTTTGCGGAAGGAGCATTGACAGCGCGTGAGAAGTCATTAATCGCGTTAGCGGTTGCCCATACGGTTCAGTGCCCCTATTGCATTGATGCCTATTCAACCGACGCTACAGAGAAGGGCTATAGCGAAAAGCAAATGATGGAGGCGGTCCATGTCGCGGCAGCTATTCGCAGCGGGTCATCACTTGTGCATGGTGTGCAAATGATGAACAAGGTCAAAGAGATCTCGATGTAAAATGATTAAGCAATCACTTTCCTTCAGACAAAATCATTTAGCCTCCTCCAGATATCAGATCGAAATACTGGAAAATCAGGCGACGTTCCCTTTATTTTCTGCTACACTGGAGGAGGCTGGTTTAGTGCCCATAACGCCTGCACAAATTGATATTTTCCAAATTAATATTGGAAAGATGTGCAACCAGGTATGCGGGCATTGCCATGTTGATGCAGGACCCGATAGAAAGGAGATCATGACCCGACGCACTATGCAGCAATGCCTGGATGTTTTGCAGCACCTGGATGTAAAGGTAGTTGATATAACAGGCGGTGCGCCGGAGCTGAATCCCGATTTCCGGTGGTTTATTGAAGCGTTACGGGCACAGGGTAAACACATCATTGTGCGCTGTAATCTGACCATTATTGTCGCCAATAAAAAATATTATGATCTTCCAGAATTTTACAAAAAACACCGAATAGAGATGGTCTCATCTTTACCATTTTATAATGCAGAGCGTACCGACAGGCAACGGGGGGAAGGCGTTTTCAAAGATTCCGTTAAGGCGTTGCAAATGTTGAATGAAGTAGGATACGGGAAAGAGCATTCGGGTCTATTGCTGCATCTGGTATACAACCCCTCGGGCGCATTTCTTCCCTCGAATCAGAAGCAACTTGAACAGGATTTTAAGAAGGAACTAAAAACCCATTATGACATCTCCTTCAATCATCTGTATTGTATAACCAATATGCCAATAAGCCGGTATCTCGAATATCTTATCAAGAGCGGAAACTATGAGAATTATATGGAGCGACTGGTAGTATCATTTAACCCAACGGCCGCCCTGAACGTCATGTGCCGCAATACCATTTCCATCAGTTGGGACGGCTTTTTATACGATTGCGATTTTAACCAGATGCTGGACCTCAAAGTTTTGGGAGAGGCCAATCATATCAGCCAGTTTGATCTGGAGAAACTTCAGGAAAGGCAAATCATCATTAATCAGCATTGTTACGGCTGTACTGCAGGCACCGGCTCCAGTTGTGGCGGTTCAACAACTGGTTAACGTTGGCTGATGTATAACCGCTTTGAGGCAAAACTTCAAATCATTGAAACCTGAGATTGCCTCAACATATACAGAGTTCGGTTTACTTCCCTAATACTTTTCTTAGCGCTATAACGAGGTCGCGGTAGCTATTTTGTTTCACGAGAAATGCTGTATTCAAAGACTTATACGTTTCTAAATCGGTCCTGCGTGAAAAAGTGGAGTACATAATTACAGGAATCTGGCGTAATCGCTTATCCTTTTTGATTTCTCTTAAACACATGTTCCCGTCAATTTTAGGCATATTGATATCCAGGAAAATGTATTCGGGCAGTTCTATATCACTGTTGAGAATTTGCAAAGCCTCCTCCGCGCTTTTTGCAGCCAGGCATATGATTCCCGCATCAATATCGCGGACTGCTTCGCAAAAGATCTCGATATCTTCGTTATCATCATCCACACTAAGAATCGTCATAAGGAATTATGATGGCGTATGGCAATTTCATTAAAAACTTTCATCCCGGCAAAATAATAAAAGAGATTTCATTATAGCATTCTCTTTTCATTTAGCTTCACAAAGCAGCTAGTGTTATGTTAATCATTAATTGACGGATACAGTCTTTTCAATTTTGTTCTGGCATCTTTCGCGGTAAACTGCCAGTTGATCTTACTTTTTTTATTGTTTCTGCTTTTCTCCCAGGCTTTCACCT
>JBDSIM010000288.1:0-13125 GCA_039917935.1 Cyclobacteriaceae bacterium
TTTTTCCTGAACAGCAGACGTGACTTTTTTCCATCCGTTTACTTGTTCCCGTGAAAAAACTCCTCGGATCCTGGAATAGCCCAAACCGTTGGGAGAAGGAGATGTGCCTTCGGTGATCAGCAGACCCGCAGTAGCACGCTGTGCGTAATATTCACCCATTAATTCATTGGGAATATTTCCCAGGGCGCGGCTTCTCGTCATGGGCGCCATCACAATTCGATTTGTAAGGTTAAGGCTGCCAAGATTATACTGTGAAAATAGTTGATCGGTATTCGGTTCTATATTTGTTTATCTGAATGTTTATATATTTAAATGTATCGATGTATTGAATACAAAAAAATAGTTCTAAAAGTTCTTTAAATTTTGTAAAAATTTCAAATAGTCGTCCAAAATGCTGGTATTCAATGTGTATTAAAATGCCTTCCTTCTTTTTCAGCATTGACGAGACCTGCTTCTGTCAGTATTTTCATATGGTGAGATATAGAGGGCTGTGCCAGATGAATGATGTCATGGATTTCGGCGCACTGAGCAAACCCTCCTTTTTTTGTAAGATGTTGCAAAATGGTCGATCGATTTTTATCTCCGAGCGCTTTAGAGATTTTTTCGACCGACTTCAGATCGCGCAATTTTGGTGTAATAGCCATGATCGTTTAGTATCTACAACCGTAATAAGGAAATTGTTCTTTTAAAAGTTCACAGCTTTGGTGATCCCTTTCGCGTGTACCCAAGGATAGTCATTACAATAAACAAAAGGGCTACAACCAGAAGTCCTATGCGAAGATTAGATAAATCTGAAATGAATCCTATGACAGGTGGGCCAAAAAGGAAACCGGAATACCCAACTGTCGTAACCATAGCAAGCCCAACTCCGGAAGGCAGGTCTTTCGTATTCCCGGCAATGGAATAGGCAATGGGAACGATTGTGGAAAGTCCCAGGCCTACTATAAAAAAACCAATGATTGAAATAATGGGCAATGGAAAAAGAAGTACGATGGAAATTCCTCCTGTTGAAATTAATCCGCCCAAAACGATCAGTTTTGAATCACCCCATAGAGCCCTGAATCGATCGCCATACAATCTTCCCAACGTCATGGCTACTGCGAAAAAAGACAAGGCTATGGGTGCCAGCGTTTTTGATGACATGGACACGTTCTCCATGTAATTAACCGACCAATCAGAAATGGCACCTTCTCCAATCATGCAGCAAAAAGCTATAACGCCAATACTTAGTAGAGCCTTGTTAGGCATTTGAAAGAGTGGCCCATCGGTTTTGGAAGAAATCTCCGGTTTATCTTTAATCAGGTGGCGGCTCGTCCAAAAAACCGCTAATAGGGAAAGTACGGAAACAGTTATGAGGTGGTAGGAGAGGTCAACATTTAGTTTGGCGAAAAGTGCCCCGCACCATGCTCCCAGTGCCATGCCGATGCTAAAGAAGGCATGGAAAGAAGTCATGATTGGCTTTTTATATACCTGTTCAACCATCACGGCCTGAGCATTCATGGCCACGTCAAGCATCCCGGTAGAAATTCCTATTACGACATATAAGAGAACGAGTGAAATTATTCCCGGCATCAACGAGATCATCGGGATGAAGGCGCAATAAATAATTAATGAGAAAAGGGATATCCTTCGGCTGCCGTTTTTTATGATTACCCACCCTGTAAACGGCATAGCGGCAACTGCCCCTATTGACATAGCAAGAAGTACCACACCGATCGTGCCGTTGTCAGCCTCGTAGTGATCCTGAATCCTGGGTAGGCGGGAAACCCAGTTTGCATATATAAATCCGTTAAGGAAGAAAGCAACTTTAACCGCGATTCTATTGAGTAGCACCTTCTGATTTTTTAATGAAACGCTTATTGGTTTTCACGGGGTTTTACAACAAAATTTTGATCGAAGCTACCTAAGAAACCTTCGTTGTTCGAACCCTCCACCACTACCCTATAGGTACCTTCTACATCGGAAGTATAAAATTCAACTTTCCCCTGACCGTACTGATCGATAATAATTTCAGGATTCCAATACAAAAGGTAGCGCTGATCGGGCATTTTATTATTGCGCTGACTTTCATTTTCGTAATGAGGACTATAAAATTCTCTTTTAAGCTGGAGCCCATCATAATTTAGGGAGACACTACCAGGGTCCAGTTTTAAGCCACCCAAATTCCCCTGGTAGGTTGTATAGCTTACAATTCCTGAAAAAGCTGCTGGACCAAGATAATACTGTCTCGTCACTACTTCCAGTTTTTTTACTTGGAGGGGATCAACCCGCATAATATCGTCAACATCAAAAACAGGGACTCCGTCGAGTAGGATCATAGGGTCTCCGCTTAAGACGCCCCCATTCACCGCATCCGCCAAAATGAAATGAAATCCATCTTTTCTTTTCCGGACAAATACGCCGGGTACATATTCACGCATTACTTCTTCCATAACCTGAAAGCGTGTGTAGTCATCAAGGAAATACGTTGCGTCGGCTTCTCCGTAAAAAGCCGAACTATCTACCTTGGGCTTAAGAAAACGGTTCCCGTATTGCTCATAATAGAACACGTCCTGAACCTGCATGGCCATGCTTCTTGACAGTAGCTTTTGTGATACGTTGTCAGTTATTTTAAAGGCCGGGGGGGAATGGGAGCTGACCGCTGGGAAAAAAGGATTTTGTATGGTTATATCATAAGTCCTGGTCGTGTCTGCCTGCGTTTGAATGATTACAAGTCGGGGTCCATAAAAGTCTTTAATTTCAAAATGAATTTTGCCATGATCGCTACTTCGCGAACCATACGCCCTTATGATATTTCCCGGAGAGGCGAGATAGGTTAAAACGCCTCGCTGTTTTACGTGGTCTTGCGTGACCACGCCAGTAATGATATGTCCATTATGTTCAGGAACAAATTCAAACGCGTCATTTTTTTTCAGCACATCCTTCCAGTCGAATCTTCTCCACCCGTGGGTGAGCATAAGATTATCCATTCCCTGAACTGCTTGAAGGTCGTTTGTATTAAAGTAATAATCAGGTGAATCAATGCTTCCAGTGAGGTCCGCACCCAACCACAGGTGGTGGAAAATTCCAGTCTGCTCAATAGAGGCAAGAGAATCGATTTTGTAAACAGCCATGGAAAGATTGGCAGATGATGACTTTCCTGAATTTGTACTGGTTTGAAGGGAAAGGGATACTTTTCTGCGCTGATTATACTCGTGCTGATTATTTTCCACCTGAATTGCCAAATGCTTTTTGGGATAGGTAAAGAAAAGCCGTTCGCATAATGGCTGCAACTGATCGTTGAATAATGTAAAGTGTGAAATCCCCTCGGGCAATTCACTTTTTTTAAAAACAACAGAAGTAATATTTTCCCGCATCATCTGCAGCGTAGCCTTCACGATAATCTGCCGGGCATGAACAAACAGATAGACAAAAAAGCCCTGCTCACCTTTATTTTTCAAGTTGATGTTGATAAAATCCCCGCTATCGATTAGTTGCATTACGTAACCGGATTTGTAGACCTCAGGAAAATTCTGGGCGCTTTTGTTCCCCTGTTCGTCTTGTAAGACTGCAGTATACTTCTCATTCTCGGCGGGGGTGAATAGAAAATTACCAATTCCAAATTTTGAAGAGGTAAAAAACGTGACGGTATCACCCATGTTATTCAGTACAAAACCTTTACCAAAGGAGCCTTTTCCCAAGGCATTTAAAACTCGAAATCCTATTTTACTTCTGATGCCCGTCACCAGGTTTCCGCCTTCGGGAAAAAATGCAAGGGTATGAGAAGGTGGTCTTTTGTCAGGCTCTGAAACTGGTTTTACAAACGGGTTTACGATGGTGAAATCCTGGTGAAAGAAAAATTCAGGGCTGAAATTTTTCATCCAATGAGTATATACACGGAAAGAATAGTGGCCTGAACCTAAGGATGCGGGTAAAAAAAAGGAGCCATTTCCGGAACCGTGATTTAATTCAATCTTGGCCTGCATCACGGACAAATTTCCCTTGTCCATTATTTCTACATAAGCGACTTTGCTAACATTGAGTGGTTTATGGAAACTGCCATCTACGGCATAAATTTTAAACCAGAGAGTCTCTCCGGTCAGATAAAATGTTCGGTCCAGATGGGCGTATATTTTCTCCTGGAGTGCTCTCACCCGATAATCATCAAATCGGCGGATGAGGGTATCAAGTTGCTTTTCCTGAGCGAGTCCTGCTTGCAGTAATAAGCTAAATAAAATCAGAGCAAAAACTTTTTTCATTGTCAATCCCAGAAATCGGGTTTTACTGTGACACCGCCCCAATCCCTGCAATCAACGCAAGGTTTGGCAGATGTTGTATATCCAATTACGGGTCCACGAATTGGATAAATAGCGCCGACCAGATAGGTTGAACTTGTATAATTTCCTAAATCCGCCACTAAAATTGTATCCACTACACAAAATGGATTGCGGTAATTATAGGGCCCCATTTCGTCAGGCAGATCGGCTGGGGTAATAAATATTCGTTTCTCATCTACAGTTCCACCGCCGAAGAATCCTATTACCGTTTGTTCCGGATTTGTTACGCTTTGCAGATTACCGGATACTTCTGAGGGTAATGGGTCAAACAATCCACCTAAACGTTCCGTACTTTTTTGCAAGTTTAACCAGTAATTATACCCTTCGAGGCTGAGGGTTTGTTGCCGAATCAGGATGCTGTATTTGCGTGATAGTTGTTTTGCACCATCCGGAATAACGGTTAAGGGGAAACGACTGACAACAGACTCTTTTAAACGTTCTGTAGAACCTACCAAAATGTTTGTGGATCGCGTAGTCTTCCAACAAGTGTAAATGAATTGCGAAGGGGGTCTGTAATCTACCACTCCGGCGCTTGTAAACATAAATTCGGAATTGAAATCTGAATTGTACTCATAAGTTTCAATATATTTCCAGCGGTAATACTTTGATTGGCCGGTAATGTCATGGGCGCTTACTGAAAGCTCAAGCCCGTCTTTTGTGTTGCGGTAACTGATCGAATCAATCGCGGGAGTTTGTTGTAAGGAGATAAAGACAGAGGTGTATTGTCTGTCATTGTTTGTTGTTATTAATAACCGATATTGTGTTTCAAAATTAACATTGGGAACAATACCCGAATACATTCCGTTGCCGGATTCCGAAAGCTGGTATTTCAATCCATTTTTATCTTCAATAGATAATTTTGCGCCTGATTCCGCGGGAGGGGGTTGATCGCTTGCAACTGGCTGGGTACGCGTTAGGGTAACTGAAGCAACGCCATTGGAGGCGTTAATAAACCCGTCAACGACAAGGAAGCGCACGTCTTCATCATTAACCGGTGGGTCATAAGGCTCCACACATGCGCCTGTGATAAGTATAGCGAACATTACCAAACATTTCCTATGCAAGAACTTCATACTGCTAAAATTTGAAATTATAGGTTATGGTAGGTATGGGTCGGGCGAAAATTGAAAGCTTATATCCGGCAATTTTCCCGTTTTCACTGACAAAGTAGATCGAGTATGGGTTGGCCCGGCCCAAGAGATTATACACTGCCAAAGTCCATGAGCTATGGGCAAGTTTCCTGATTTTATGGTTTCCTTCCATGTTTAAAGAAATGTCTGTCCGGAAGTAATCAGGTATTCTATATTGGTTTCTATCAGAATAATAGATCCGGGTGGTCCCGTCGACCTGGTATCGGGCGATGGGTAATGTAATAGGGCGGCCAGTACTATAAATTACATTCAGTGAAAAATTAACTCGCCTGTTGAATTTGTAATTCCCAATAAAATTCACAGCGTGTGGTTTATCATAATTACTTGCATAATATTCACCTCCGTTCACGGTTTCATCTGAAAAATTACCTTTTGTTTTTATGAATGACCTTGAGTAAGTGTAGCTTACCCAGCCATTGACTTTGCCGGAAAGTTTTTTCACCATAAATTCCATTCCATAGGCTTTTCCGCGGGCGTTTACTATATCCGTTTCGAGATGCGGATTGAGCAATAAGACCGCGCCATTTTTATAATCCGCCATACTTTCAATGTTCTTATAATAAGTTTCAAACGAGGTCTCGATGGTGTTTCCTTTTAGATACTGATAAAATCCGAATGAGACCTGGTCTCCAACCTGGGGTTTTATGTATCCATCACTAAGTTTCCAGATGTCGGTAGGATTTATGGCGGTAGTATTCGACAACATCTGAATATATTGTCGCATCCTGTTATAGCCGATTTTTATAGATGAAATTTTGGAAATGACATAACGCAAAGAAATGCGAGGTTCCGGGCCGTGGTATGTTGAAATAGATTTTCATGGTGAATACTGGAGAGTATCCACAATATTGGCAACCTGACGCGGTAGATCCGGAGCGTACTGAAAAACGTTTTTTGGAGCCAGAAAATGATATAGAGAATATCGCACACCGACATATAAGGAAAGCTTTTGATTTACTTCGTAGTTTTCACTTACGTAGAGAGCGCTCTCCAGGCCTCGCTCTCCTTCCAGCTTTTCCGCCTGCATCAGAGATTGATTGCCAAGCGGCCCGATCTCACCTGGCGCGAGATCGTATCGGATGGTGCTGATACCCCCATTGATGGTAAGTTTCGAATTCGGAAAATAACTGAAATCTGCTTTTGCATTAACCTGACGGATATCAAAACCCATTGCAAAAGCATTGACCGGGTTTTCGCTGCTTTCAACCGAATATTGATAATGACTCAAGCCCCCGGTCATCACGCTGTACAGTTTATTATTAAAAAGATGTTTCCATTTAACCGATGCGTTTTGATCGCTGTAACTATAGGCTGTATCGTTATTTAGTCTGAATTTATCCTTGCTTGAATAACCAGATAAGTAGAGGTTGTTGTTTTCATTTATTTGATGACTGATGTTGGCAGTAATGTCGTAAAAGGACGCCGTGCTGTTATTCAGTTCTTTGGAATCGAGCTGGCGGAGTAACCATCCTGAATAGGTAGACCGACCCCCGATTATGAAGGAGGTTTTATTTTTAATGATTGGACCTTCCAGGCTAATTCTCCCGGTAATAGGGCTTATGCCTCCAGACCCGGAAAATTCCTTTGTATTACCTTCCCGTGTGTGAACATCGAGCACGGATGAAAGCCTGCCACCGAACTCCGCTGGTACCGCGCTTTTGTACAATTCAACATTCTTTAAGACGTCAGGATTGAAGGTTGAAAAAAAACCAAAGAGATGCGAGGGATTATAGACTACTGCGTCATTGAATAAAAGCAGATTCTGATTGGCTGCCCCACCCCTCACATTAAGGCCGACTGTACCTTCACCCACACTTTGGACCCCTGGCAGAGTAAGCACAACTTTCATAATATCGGTTTCCCCCAACGCCAGCGGTATTTGCCTCATTGTTTTTATATCCAATTTCTCCATACCCATCTGCATACCCATAACGTGAGCTTCGGCATCGGCCTCAACGACCACTTCTTTTAATGGCGTAATATCCTCATTCATTTCAATATCCAGCCTTCCATTGGAGTACAGCATGATTAATCGGGATGTACTCTTCATCCCGACGCTTTGCACTTTGAGCTCATGGCGCGCCTTCGATAGCGTAAGCGCATAGTAGCCAAATTGGTCAGTAGTAATGCCGATGGTGGGATTTTCCACAAATATGGAGGCTCCAATCAAGGGTTCTCCCGTGTTTATATCGCGTATACTTCCGGCAATGGTAGCATCGCCGCTGGTACTTCCCATATTTCGGCCGATGTAATGCACCTTTGTTTCAGCGAGTTTCATTTGCTTTTCTTTTTTCTCATATTCAGAAAAATCAAAAGCTACGGTTTGCCTCTGTCCTGTGTTTTCGCCAAAGAAATCACCCGGAAGCTCTGCGAGTATCTGGCGTTCTTTCGTAATAAACACATGGTTAGAAGGATCTATCGCAAAATGGAGGGCGGTTTCTACAAATACCTTAGTCAATATTTGCTCCAGTGATTTACGTTCTTCGTTTATATTAACGATTAGGCTATCTGTCCAATTTCTGTCGTAGTAAAACTTGTAATTTGTTTGCTTTTCAATACTGTTCACCACTTGCTCAAATGATGCTGAAGTTAAAGATATTGTGATCAATCTTTTTGATTGCGCGTGCACCGGGATGTTCATAAAGATCAAACTCAGGATACAAAAAAAGAGCAGTCTCATAGATCACCTTTTTTTGCATTGTCGTAGAATTCGGCCATACGTTTCAACGCCAACTCCTTGTCATCAGAAAATATCATATTATTGTTTTTGAGAAATTTTTTCAACGGTTGTTTCTGGTCCTCCAGAATTTTAAGCACTGCACTTTTGTTTTTAACCTGAAAAAAGACACCGTTCTTGAAGAGGAAATACCTGAATCGTTCGTCATACAGTGTTTCAATTGCATTTGATACGATCTTTTCCCGCAATACCTTTTGCCGTTTGGCAATCACTCTTGTCGGCCCTGAATACAAAATGTCGTAAAAGTCGGTGTCGGGAAGGGATCCATTCACGGAAGCGTTATCAATTTTCTCAAAGGTATGTCCAGCGATGGAAAATTGGTCTAACTTTTCAACGATAAGTTGAATGGCATGGCCACTCGAAGAGTGTTCCGTAACTAACCTGGAGTGTAGGATGTCAAACATGAGAGGAACATTGTCAAAGTGCTCCTCGTCATAGACAACGTTTCCGATGAGCCAGTCTTCTGATAGAAAGTAGGGGTGATAGTCACCGGCCTCTTTTGGCGGCAGATATTTACTGCCGTTATGGATTTTAGCCTGGCCCCCGATGGCCTGTCGATAAGCGTTAATGCTATTTTGAATGGCTTTGACTAAGAAGGTGGTATCCTGTACTGGTTGTGGAAAGGCTGTTAGGGATTGTAAGAGAAATAAAAAACTTATCAATGATTTTACCATAATCCCGGGTACCGTACAACAAGCGAAGGGAAAAATAAACTTTTAATAGGGATAAACCCATTTTGGTGTAAATAACAGCTTCATTATTTCACTAATCAACGAAAAAAAAAGCCCGAAGATTGGGCTTTTTATTGACTGGCATTACTTTGCGTATGCCACGCTTCTCATTTCGCGAATAACCGTGACTTTTATCTGTCCGGGGTATTGCATGTCACGCTCAATTTTTTGGGAGATATCAAAGCTTAACTGATTAGCCCTTTCATCCGTCGCTTTTTCGGCGTCAACAATCACCCGTAACTCCCGGCCTGCCTGAATCGCATAGCACTTTTCTACACCATCAAAGCTAAGGCCTACTTCTTCCAGTTCTTTCAAACGTTTAATGTATTGTTCCATCACTTCGCGTCGCGCTCCAGGTCTGGCGCCACTGATGGCGTCGCACGACTGGACAATGGGTGAAATAATGTTGGTCATCTCTATTTCGTCATGGTGGGCTCCAATGGCATTACAAATGGCCGGGTGTTCTTTATATTTCTGTGCCAGCTCCATGCCTACAATAGCATGCGGTTTTTCCAATTCTTCTGTCCAAACTTTACCGATATCATGTAACAAGCCAGCCCTTTTCGCCTGTTTAACATTCAAACCTAATTCAGTTGACATGATTGCGCAAAGATTGGCCACTTCCCTGGAATGTTGCAACAGGTTCTGGCCATAAGAGGAACGGAACCGCATTCTTCCCACCATCTTCACCAACTCCGGATGAAGTCCATGAATACCCAGGTCGATCACTGTACGTTCTCCGATCTCGATTATTTCATCTTCGATGTTCTTGGAAGTTTTGCCAACTATTTCTTCAATTCTGGCCGGATGAATCCGGCCATCCTGCACGAGGCGATGAAGGGATAAGCGCGCGATTTCCCGTCGCACCGGGTCAAAGCCGGAAATGATGATGGCTTCAGGCGTATCATCTACAATAATTTCCACTCCCGTCGCTGCTTCCAGGGCGCGTATATTTCTTCCTTCTCTTCCGATAATTTTACCTTTAATATCGTCGCTTTCAATATTGAAGACCGAAACACAATTTTCAATGGCGTGTTCAGTAGCAGTTCGCTGAATGGTCTCTACCACAATTTTCTTTGCTTCTTTGGTGGCGGTTAATTTCGCCTGTTCCATGATGTCTTTAATGTAACTGGAGGCTTTGGTTTGTGCTTCGTCTTTTAAAGTTGCTACAAGCTGCTCACGTGCTTCGTCGGCAGTTAGCTTTGAAAGATTTTCGAGCATCTGGATTTTTTGCTGGTTGAATTTATCGAGTTCTTCCTTGCGTTTTTTTACATGATCCAATTGCGCTGCAAGATCAGTGCGCAGATCATCGAGCTCACCCTCTTTTCTTTTCAGATTTTCGATTTCCTTGCTGATGATTTGTTCTCTTTGCCTGATCTTTTGCTCATTCGCAATAATCTGACTCTTTTTCCGATTTGCTTCTTCTTCGAACTCCGTCCGCATTTTTAAAAGCTTTTCCTTAGCTTCCAAAATCTTGTCCTTTTTAAGATTTTCGGCCGCGATCTCGGCTTCCTTAATAATCAGCTTTGATTTTTCTTCCGTCTCCTCATTTATTTTAGAAGATCTTCTTTTACTAAGGAGTGTGCCAATAAAGACACTTAAACCAATCGTGGCCAGGGCGCCCACGATCACTATCATTACCGTCGTTGACATAACTATATATAGGTTTATGAAAACCCGGCTTGCCGCTTTGGCTGGGAAGTAAGGAGGAAGTTAAAGAATAGACTGGGAAACGAGGTTGTTGAGCTGTTTTACTTTTTCAAACACAGTTTGGTCTATTACCTGGTGTGTCTCTTCAGCCGCCATTTTATCGACTAGACAGTCGAAAGCCACCATAGCGATAAGATCCTGCTTATCGTCAATCCCAAATTGCTCCCGATAAGATTTTAATTTTTCGTTGATGAGTTTGCCGGCAGTTCTTACCCTCTCTTCATCCTTTCGCTTCACCTTCATTGGGTATTCGCGGTCGGCTATTTTGATTTTAATCGAAAGTTCCTCCATCAAATAATCTTACAGGTTTGTTATCTACTTAAGTGAGCTATGCATTTGTCAATCTCTCTAATGTATTCGTCTACTTTTTTCTTCAACTCCGAAGTACTTCCGTCTTCCGGGTGTAAATTATCTACAATTTTAGTGATTTTCAGTTGATTATGAAAGCCCGAGATTTGCTCATCCCTGGCTCTGACTGCTGTTTTTAGGTCCTGGTTTTCAACTTTAAGGCCCTTAATCTCCTCTTTTAGGTTTTTGTGCTCATTTACAAGCACCAAAAGTTTACGTTCTAAACCGCTGAGATTGGTTTTTAATACCTCTTGATCCATGTCAATTTTTTTTACCAGTGTTGGGTTGGCACTTAGCCTTCAAATATCCACCTAATTATCAATAACCATTTTATTTCCGGATTACAGCACCTAATTTTTGCTCAAAAGCAGAAATCAGTCGTTGCATAGTCTTTTCAATCTCATCATCTGTTAGCGTTTTATTTTCATCCTGTAAGGTAAAACTCAAAGCATAAGCTTTTTTTCCTTTCGGGATATTTTCTCCTTCGTAGACATCAAAAACTCCGATACTTTTTACCAACCGCTTCTCGGTATTCAAAATAAGGTTACGTATCTCTTCATATTCGATAGGTGCATCCAGAACGAGCGACAGATCGCGTTTTACTTCCGGAAACTTTGCAACCTCCTGAATTACTAACTTAGCCTTTGCAAAGTTGAAAAGCAAGGATGTATCGAGTTCAGCAAAAAATATTTCCTGCTTAATGCCAAAATCTTTCTGTAATCCAGATTTCACCTTTCCTGCCCTTCCTATCTCCTGATTATCAACGATCAATCGCGTCGCAAAATCAAATAATTGGTCTTGGATTGTTTCTTGTTTTATTTCCTTAATGCCAGTCTTCTGAAAAATATTATGAATAATTTGGGCCAGGTCATAGTATCTGACATCCCGCACCTTATGTTGCCAGTTATCAGTCTCGATATTTCCAGTCATGTAAAACGCGACCTTCTCTATTTCGTGGTACCGGTTTTCTTTTCTGTAATAGATTTTTCCGAATTCGTAAAGTTTGAGATCCTTTTGCTTTCGATTAATATTATACGCGCAAACTTCCAGGCCCGTAAACAACATCGTTTGTCTTAATATACCCTGCTCCTCGCTTAACTTATTCAGTATCTGTACGGTTTCTCCTTTAAAGGACAGGGTGCGTTTCTTTTGATAGGATTCATTTGTAAGGGAGTTCGTCATGATCTCGAAAAAACCATTTGCCACCAGAAGGTCTCCAATAGATTTTTTGTATTTATCAATATTTTTCTGAGGAAATTCAGCCAGAAAGTCTGTCCGGGCCGTGTTGGAAAGCTCAATATTATTAAATCCGTAGATGCGCAACACCTCCTCTATGATATCCGCTTCCTGGAGAACGTCTACTCGGTAAGGCGGGACGGATACTGAGTAACTGTCTTGTTTTGCTTCAAGTACTTCAATATCAAGGCGTTTTAAAATTGAATGAATTTCTTCTCTTGGTATTTTTTTTCCCAGGAGTCGATCCACATTTTTGTCTTTAATCTGGAGGGTGCGGTGTTCGATTTTTTTAGGATAAATATCAATGATGTCCGACGAGATGTTTCCCCCGCAAATCTGTTTGATCAGCATCGCTGCGCGCTTCAAAGCGTAAACAGTAATATTAGGGTCTGTTCCTCGCTCGAATCTGAATGATGCATCAGTCTTGAGTTGGTGATATAATGATGTTTTGCGAATGGATCCAGGGGTGAAATAAGCGCTTTCCAAAAATATATTCTGTGTTCCAACAGAAATGCCGGAGTTGGCTCCACCAAAAACACCCGCTATGCACATGGCTGACTGTTGGTCAGCTGCCCCGTTGCAAATCATCAAATCAGTTGATAGTAATGTTCTGACTTTATTATCCAGCGTAGTAAATTTGCTGCCCGCTGGTAAAGTTTTTACGATTACTTTGTTACCGGTGATTTTATCGGCATCGAACGCATGCAATGGCTGACCAATTTCATGGCAAACAAAATTGGTAATGTCAACGATGTTATTGATCGGAGAAACCCCAATGGAACGCAAACGATTCTGAAGCCATTGTGGTGACTCAGCTACGGCAACATTTGTAAGCGTTACTGCCGAATAGCGGGGGCACGCCTCCCCGGCTTCGATCTGCACGGAGATGGTCAAAT
>JBDSIM010000289.1:0-11699 GCA_039917935.1 Cyclobacteriaceae bacterium
CTGTGCCCGAAATAGAGGGTGCCGCCGACGTGAACGATGTACCCGTAAGTACGTTGACAGTTGAAGATGAGTAAACCAGTTGCGACGGGGGTTCTAATGGATCATAAGCTCGAACTTTATAAACATCAGGAAAATTTACCGAGCCCGAGGAATTGATTACTACCACAGATACCATATACTTGCCTGCGGCAAGCTGATCGTTTACCCTGATGATACCCCCTTCGTCAATTGCAATATTCCCTGCGCCGGAAGGAATAGTACTGAGGTTAAAAATAAAAGGGCCGGTGCCTGAAAGGGTTGGCTGAACTGAATTTGCTACTGACCCGACCTGCACTGACAGACTATCCGGTAAATATTTCAGTTCAGAAGGGGGTTCAATGGCTGTAAAAACAGGATCGTGCGTACACGACGAAACAACCAGAACGACCGTCAGAAAAATAAACAGCGAAGAAATGCGGATCATGGTTAGAACATTAGGTATTAACGCATCCGAATTAAATTCAATTATTAAACTGTAAGTAACCTTGAGCATCAAAAGAATTCTTAAATAGAACCATTAAAGTGTATGAGAATCTTTCAACTACCATACAATTCTTACATAGGTAGCCTCGAGAAAATAATGATAAATAAAAAGCGCCCCTGGGTTAACCAGACTGCCCTTTAAACTTGTCACCGTCTTTGTAAGACAGCTTTTGATATTCGAGCGTTCATGATTTTATTCACAGGACTCCCATCTTTATTTGATGTAAACGTAAGGGAGAAAGTGCTTCCTTCGCCAGGAATCGAAGTTACAGCGATTTTGATATGGTGAAGGTCAGCAATGGTCTGAACGATTGGGAGACCTAATCCGAAACTTTCCTTATCCGTTTTATGAAGACGTTTAAATCTATTAAAAATAAAAGGAAGGTTTTCCGGTGAAACACCTATGCCGGTATCACTTATCTGTAGTGTATATTCAGCTTCAGCGTAATGCCCTGTGATAATAATACTGCCACCATGACGGTTATATTTAATAGCATTATTGATCAGGTTGAAAAACATGGTATGCAACAAGGAGGCATTGCATCTTTGAATCGTATGCGCCTGAATTCCCTCTTTATTCAATACAATTTCTCTTGCCTCTAATCTTTCGTCAATCTCCTTGGATATGTCATCAATTAAAGAAACAACCGATACGGAATCTCTCAAAAGATACTGATCATTTTCAATTTTAGAAATCAACAGTAATGTGCGGATGATATTTTTCAGTCGCGTAATTGTTTTTTGCGTCTCTACCAACCGCACCTGCCCGGCATCGCTGAGATTTTCACTTCCCAGCAGGTTTTCAAGCTTTCCCTGTATTATTGAAATCGGGGTAAGCAATTCGTGGGATACATTGGAAATGAACTGTCGCTCTTTGAGAAAAACATCTTCTATCCGGTTCATCATGTCATGAATGCTTTCATCCAGATATTGAAAGTCGGCGGTACTTGTTGCAACCGACTTAAAGGTGAAAGAAGACGGGTCCTTTGTGGCGTGAAGTTTCGATATAATCGCTTTTAGCGGTCTTAACAGGTATTTAGTGAAGGCAATATCAATCAGAATTGTAATTAAGGAGATAATGACCAAGGTAATAAGGGCAAACCTGCGTAGGGTGGATTCGATTTCGTAAATGGTTGATAAGCTTCGCGCTACTTCGAGCAGGTATTGTCTATTGTCAGCGGCGAAAGTATAACTTAAGACCCGGTAATCTACTACTTCGTCATCCACCAGCCTTGCAGAATTTTCAATCTCATCGAGATGCTGGACTGAATCCAGCTCTTCAAGCGATATGAACTCTTCTTTCAATAAGTTATAACTTCCATAGCCTCCAGTAGAACCTTCAGCAATGAAAGACGAAATGCCCTCATTCTCCAGAATAAACAAAACCTTTTCTCTTTTTTCAAGTAGTTGCCTGTCCGTGTTAATAATTGCCACTTCCTTTATAACAACAGGCATGATAATGACAAACACAAAAATGATAACAACCTTTGATAGCGTATTATAAACTGCAAATTTGGAATGGAGTTTCATACTATTGCTTTACACGGTATCCTACGCCTCTTACAGTTTCAATCCAGTCGGGTTCTTCATAAACAGCCAGTTTTTTTCTAATATTTTTGATATGCACATCGATGTAATTCGATTCGCTTTCATCCTCAAGGATATTCCCCCAGATATGTTCCGCTAGTTGTAGCCTTGTTAATACCTTATTTTTATTTAAAATCAGGTAATGCAGTACATCAAATTCCTTTGGAGTCAATGTAATTTCCTCTTTTTCATACACTACCTTTCTGGCATGAATATCAAATGTGAAACCACCTATCGAGGCGGTGCTTCTTCTAAGCCCGAACTTTCTTCTGGCAATAGCAAGCATTCGGGAATGCATTTCAGCCAACGAGAATGGTTTCGCAAGGTAATCGTCCGCACCGAGGTCCAAGCCTTTTATCTTGTCTCCCACGGTGCTTCTAGCTGTGATTATAATAAATGCAGCGTCAGCGTTAGCTTTTTTTGCTTCCTTTAATAGATCAATTCCGTCGTAATCCGGTAAACCCAGATCCAGTAATACAAAATCATAAAGGTTCACCGCTAGTTTTTCGGATGCTTCTTCACCGGTAGCCGCCACATCACATACAAAATGTTCCTTCTTAAGAAAACTTTCAATTTCTTCCGCCAGGCCTTTTTCGTCTTCAACGATTAAAACATTCATATAAAATGGTATCCCGTCGTATGATCGTTATTTGCTACTAATAAAATACACGACTCCGCCAGTAAAGAAAAACTGAGGAACCGATGTATCCCCTTCCAGTAAGTTCACAGGTATGGAGTATCTGCCCGTGACTTCGAATGAAAATTTACCTCTATTATACGTTACAGGTAAGCTGAATTCATAACTCAGAATATTGAAGGTTGTTTGGGAAGTTTCAGTTGTTGAAGGAGTCGTACTGCTACCACCTGATCCGGGGTTGCCTCTCGACGGCCCATTACCCGGTCTGATCAAAGGGGTGCCCTGGTTGATATAGTGTGTATTAACAAAAGTCTGCGTGCCCGTTATAATAATTATTTTTGGCTCCAGCGCTAGGTAATCATCCTTACGAAAAATCTGCGGAAATTCTACATACCTCGAGTTGTCGATCACGAGAAAAAAATCATGACTACCTCCGAAAATGTAATGCCCAGTAATTTTGCTGTATAGAAAGCTCCAATCTAATCCCATCGATACTGAAGCAGTATTTGCAACCGAGGCTTTAATCAATTCGGTGGATTCCGTGAAAAAATATCGTGTATAGAAAACAGATGCATCTACCCGTTTTGAGAGATCAATATTCCAGCCAGCCATTACATCCACTTCATCAAAAAAAGTCAAACTGTTATTGATATCATAAGCAAGGAATGATAAGAACAATCCTGTTTTGGTTTTATAAGAAATATCGGCCGAATAATACGGTAAGATTTCTGTTTGATATCTCCCTAGAAAGGAGGAATTACTCCCGTATGTTAATCCAAAGAATAATGTTCTGGTTTTTTTTGTTGTTGAATCAGATTCAAAGGAAATTTCAACGGAATCCTCCGGGAGACCGATCTTAGCTAAGGAGTAGCGGTTTGAAGAAAACGCTGAAGGTAGACTTACTGTTAAAAATATAAGACCTATCGCTGCCTTTCTTAATTCCCTTTTATAAATTGTTATCCTTTCCACAAGTTGAGTTATATATATTGAATGTTTTACTTCAGCTAGTTTCTCCCGGAGCCTGGCCGCACGGGTCTGCTGGATGGTCTTACATTCCTTGCGGGACGAGTTCCGCCTGGTCTCACATTTCTCCCTTTTGCCGAGTTAACCTTTGCTGGCTTAGCATTTTTATTCCTGGCTGAAGGAACCACCTTTATGACGGTCGCGGGTTTATCCTCTGTTTTAACAGTTTCTTGTTTATTCTTTTCAACCTCTTGCCTGTCAGTGCTATCTTGAGCCAAAACGTGCCCCGCGACAAATAGCGCAAGAACCGCGATCAAAAGGGAATATTTTTTCATATAGAAAATGAGAAAATGATGGACAGTATTAATACTATTCGAGTAATGATGGTAATCCGGATTACTTTTGCGAAAACCATGTGAAATATAAAAAGAAGATCCTCTTTCGAGGACCTTCCAACAAATCAACCCTCCACGTACAGTTTTCCTAAAGATTACGGACGTCCTGGAACCGAAGGCCTTCCCGCAGTGGTAGGGCGTTTTGCACGTTCGGGACGCGTGGCGCGTTCAGGACGTGAAGGTTTAGCCCTTTCTCGTGAAACGCGTTCACTTCTTTTGGCTTTCGCGTTACTGGTAGCCACGGCTTTTACAGCATCCCCTTTTTCTTTTCCGGTTAAAGTTTCGTCAGTAGCCACGGCTTTCACGTCCGTACCGTGGTTTCCGTTAGCATTCGTGTTAGAACCGTCTGTCCCTTGTTCACCTTTTGACTTTGCTTCAGAGGATTTTTCCACACCATTCTGACTTGCAGTTTCGGAAACAAGTTGTCCTTTTTCTTTGCCTGTTTCAGGACCTTCCGCAACTGTCCGAACTGCCTGTCCCTTACCACTTTGTTCGGGGAGAATAGCGGCATCCTGTGCAATGGCGTATGATGTCATTCCTGCCACCATGACTGCTAACATCATTACTTTTTTCATAGTTTTTGATTTTATGTTTCAAGTATATTATGATTCAAATCTATTTCCCGAAGATGAAGATTGGATGAATCCCGGCAATTTCAAGGCTCTTTTTTTAAAAAAAACTTACATGCGCTTATGTAAGTATTTAAGTTTCTGGCTGATGAAGGTTCGTGATGTCAATGGGTCTCGCATTTAGTATCTATTCGCATGAAAAATTGATTCACAGAATTGCGATGTCACGCTTAAATATCCGGAATTGTTGAATGCAAGCTTCGAAAGTTATATATATTTTGTGATACTATCCCCCAGCCCTTGGCTCGGATACCAGTCCCTTTTAAAGATTATGTTTAATACCTCGAGGAAAATTGCCAAAGATTATTTTACTACTGCCATGAAGATCCTCGTGTTGAGACTATTCGCCCCCGCTTCCATCTCACCCGACTGTAGTAAACGTTCGCAGGGCAATCGCAAACCACACTTGAACTCCGGTCGAGCCCCGGGTGAACTGTTCGAATTCGGGTTCGTAAAAAAAAGTCTTAATCCAGTGCTTTAATAAAATATACCCTGGCACGATTATCCTGCGGCGATAAAGATCGCACGAGCTGCGATCTTTGGTAAACGCTATAAATCCTAATTGTAATTGGCCCTGGAATTGGCGGACCAGTCACTAATAAAATTCTGAATAGGCAGTTCAGCAAAATCCCTGGTTGTGCGACAGGTTTTACTTTACATCAGAACCAGCGGATTGCAGAAAGCAAATTATTCTATGCGTTTCAGGAGGGACTCAACGGAATTGCACAAACTACGAAAGTCATTATGTTTATTAAGAAACTGGTTTGCTCCTAAAGCGGCATACTCTTCGATTTCGTTAGGATTTATCTTAGTGGAGTACATTACCACAGGAACTGCTTCCAGTTTTTTGTTTTTACGGAGTTCGGCCAATACAGTTTTGCCGTCCATCAGCGGCATGTTTATATCAAGGAAAATGTAATCCGGAATAATGGTGTCCTTCAAGATATTCAATGCCTCCCTGGCGTCCCGCGCAAGCAAACATTTTGTTAAAGGGATTACGCTCTTTACGGCCTTACAAAAGATTTCCAGATCCTCCGGATCGTCATCTATATTCAGTATCACAAACCCTTCATTCTTTGAAACAGTCTTTTTCCTACCCATAATTTACTTTAAGTTAACCAGCCGTTAACGATCATTTAGTGAGTTGTAGACATTATGACGATAACGCTAATAAAAAAGGTCCGTAAAGAGAGTCCTTTACACAAAATCAGATAAGTCGAATTTAAATTGGCTGGTTTGCAGCGGGAGTGGTCTTCACAAAAAAATTTAGATGAAGCGCAGTTCGAATTTTAACCGGCTGTTCCAAAAGGTGTCTTGATAGTTGGTTTAACGGTACCATGTTATTCTGGAAAGTAACTGTATTTAAGGAGGCCTAATTCCGCAAATCTCTCGCTGAAGGCCAACTCAGAAATATCCCGCAGCTTTTTTCGGTTGAAATCCTTTGCAATTCACTGGAACTGAACGACATACTATTTCGAGCGGCCGTTTTTGAAAACTTCATCGAAAAAAAATTCCTTTTACCTTATTTGCTGACTGTATACGAATCGCAGATTCTTTCTTATCGTAGTTTCACGCCCTCAATTTGACCCTTTATAATTTCAAGACTTGTTCTTGACTCAAGACCATAAACAACGTACACATGGATCATCATTCATTATATACTTCAGTCAAACCACGGCAGGACTTCATGGTTCTGATCGTTATTTTAACGCTGCTTCTGGGATGTTCTTATGGCTGGTTCGTGCTTTCAACACAGTTAAGCCCAGCTGCCGGTACTTTAGAATATACGGTGTTTACTTTTAAAACTCTGATTGAGATCGTTGCTTTATTCTACGGCGTCAGCTTTATTTTCGTTGGGATCTATTATCTATTCATTAAGCCTGATCCCGGAAGAAAGAAATTCGTGGATAAAGAACAATTGCCCCCGGTAGGGATCATTTACTTATGCTATAATGATGTAGAGCGAAATGCAATCTATAATTTCGCAGACCTTAATTATCAGGGTAAAATTCATCTGGTCATTCATGATGATTCGCTCATTCCGTCTGTGCAAAATGAAGTAAATGCTATTGCGAGCGGATTGCAAATAAGACGCCCCGACTTGTCCATACGGGTGTTAAGAAGACCTGTAAAGGGAGGTGGGAAAGCACCGGCCGTGAATTATGTGCTGCAAGAAACGGCGAAGGACTATGACTATTTTATACTTTGCGATAACGACTCCATGATATTGGATCCGGCCACCATTCAAAAAGGATTGGATTATTTTGTCGCTGATAATATAGGTATAGTCCAGTTTCGCACAATCGGAATTAAAAGCGATAAGTGCTGTACCGCAAACAATTACCTGCGAAAATGCATTGATGCGTTCCATGTTTTCATGACCGTCTTTGGCAAATATGGTTGGCAACCATTTGTCGGGCATAATGCAATGTTAAAAACCAAATATGTTGTTGACATCGGTGGTTTTACGCCCGGCTTTTTCTCTGACGATCTTGATATGACGATCCGTCTGAATCTGAAAGGGTTTAAAGTGGCATATGCTCCGGATATACTGATGGGAGAAACCCATCCTCCAAGTTATGCCTCTTTTAGAAAGCGCACGTATAAATGGGCTTATGGATGTGTTCAATCGCTGAAAGCACACTTCTGGGCAATAATGAAGAGTAAGAGATTTTCATTTGCTGAAAAAATATCCTTTTTATTTTTTACCGGTTTCTATTTCATGCAAGGGATTCTCCTCTTCCATTTAGTATTTACCTTTCTTGTCCTGCCATGGTTTGATATTCTGACACCATTTAACCTGACCGCGAGTGTTATATCCGGCAGCCTAATAATCCTTACGATTTTCTTTCCCTTTCTGGCTTACTTTTTAAAAGACAAAAAACTTAAAGAAAACCTGTTATCATTGCTCTTTGGAGGCCTTGTCTATGGCACAACAGATTTCGCCTGTATAAGAGGTATTTTGGATTGTATGCTAAAGGTCAAACGAGAATGGATTCCTACAAATGGCTACAAGGGCCGAAAGAAAGGAGCACACTTCTCAGAAGCATTGTTTGGACTAGCCTTGCTTATAATTCCATTTTTGAATTTTTCGCCTTTACTCTTCTTCCCTTCTTCTTTTCTGTTTGCTGGAAAATTCTTATTTGTCCCTGCATTGTTTTTGTTATATGACAACTCGAGGGCAAAAGCTGTTCGCTCCATCACTGAATCTGTAGCCGATAATCCCAAATCAGCAGCCCCATTCGGTGGCAAACTTCGACGTGCCACATTTATGTTTTTCTTGCTGTTATTATCATTACCCGTAAAAGGTTCTGCCTTCGGGATCGATCCGGAAATCAAAAAGATAGAGGTCAAAGAGAAGTTTATTTTTGTTAACGGTGAGAAGATAATTATTAAAGGTGTTCAATATAGTCCATGGATGCCTCGTACCGGACCGAACAAAGGATACCCTTATGCAGATTCCAGCCAGGTTTCACAGGATCTTACACTCATTAAAAATTTGGGTGCCAACACAATTCTAGTGTATGACCCACCCGAATATTTGCTCAGAATAGCTGCCAGAAATAATTTATTGGTGATCTATACTTTCGCTATCAACTGGTGGGCCGCCGGCTCAGATACATTCACATTGGAAAGACAGACAATTTTGGAAAAGGTAAGAAGTCTCAAAGAGAACCCTAACATTCTTGCCTGGCAGTTAGGAAACGAAATCCCTGTGGCAGTATTGCAAAATGTGAAGCCAGAAACTCTGGAACAAGAGTTGAAGAAAGTTTACGATGCTGTAAAATCAATTGACCCAAATCATATTATCAGCCACGGTAACTGGCCTCCAATGAAGAATCTCAATTTGTCATTTTTTGACATTACTGGCTTTAACGTTTATCCGGTATGGCCACCGGAAGTGGTAGCACAGGGATACGGTAACTACATTTCAAAATTTCTTCAACCAATCAGTGGAAATAAGCCGTTGTTAATTACTGAATTTGGCGTGAATACTCTGGAGGCAGGGGAAGAAGGGCAAGCGCAGATGATAGAAAGTTGCTGGAATGAATTATTGGCAGCAGGAGCTTGCGGCGGAATTGTTTTTTCCTTTGCAGATGAGTGGTGGAAGAATTACGACAACACTGTTGGAAAAGATCAGTGGTGGTTTAGAAATCCCGCTCCCGATGATGAGCTAGTACATGATCTGGATCCGGAAGAATATTACGGGATAGTGACTTATGACAGAAAACCGAAACTTGCATACCATGCGGTTGCCAAAATTTTTAAAGAGCAAAATTACAAAGCAGCAACAATGTTATTGCCTGGCATTGTCATTGTTCTTTTAATACTCATTGCAATTAGCGTGTGGTTTTGGAGCAGAAAAAAGTCCCTGGTCAAGAGCCCGGCATAGAGAGGCAACTGTGTTTGCTTTAAGCCATTCTGATTAATAGAGTATGAGACATACTGGGCACATCCGTATTCTTCCAAACTCAAAAATATCTCTGCGTATTGCACATTCGTTAGAGATTCATGGACGCCAGTTTCAAAACATAAGGCGAAGAACTGCACCGAACGCATCAACCTGGGCTATAGGGAGGATCAGCATCCTTAGACAATGCACAAGGATTCTTGTGATCATGCTGTCTTGCCTCACAGCCTTGCAGGCACAAATGCCGCCAGGCCGGATCCCCGGAAGCGGCGATCCGATCATATTGAACTCAAACGTTCATAAAGGAAAGGGAAAGGTACGGGGCATTTTGATTGATTCTGCAAGTCAAACCGCGGTTTCATTCGCAACAGTGGCCCTTATAAACCTGCAAAGCAATAAACCGGTAGACGGAACGGTCTCCGACGAAGAAGGGAAATTTGAAATCACTAAAGTTCCTGGCGGAGAATATGTCTTGGAGTACTCATTTGTCGGTTACAGGACCTCCAGAAGCGAATCTCTTGAAATGAAAAATGGATCTGTAATTGACATGGGCAAAGTTTTTATGGTGCCCGAAACCAGAGTATTGGAAGAAGTGACCGTGCTCGGAATGCAGGATCTTATTGACGAGAAAGTTGACAGACTTGTCTACAATGCGGAGAAGGACGTCACTACAAAAGGTGGTAATGCGTCTGACGTGCTAAGAAAAGTGCCACTGCTCACGGTGGATCTTGATGGAAACGTGAGTCTCAAAGGCTCACAAAACGTCAAAGTACTAATCAATAATAAACCATCAACAATTGTTGCCAGCAGTGTGGCAGATGCCCTTCAACAGATTCCGGCGGATGTAATTAAATCGGTTGAAGTGATAACAAGTCCTTCTGCCAGGTATGATGCAGAAGGAGTAGCAGGTATTGTCAACATCATCACGAAGAAAAATTCACTGGAAGGTGTGACGCTAACAACAGATCTCGGTGCGGGTAACCGTGGAGCGCATCTTGGTCTTTATGGTAGCTCTAGAAAAGGGAAAATGGGTTTTAATATTGGCGGCTATCTTCGTGCTAACTATAACATCAATGGAAATTTTAAAAATATCCAAACAACACTTTCACCTGAAGGGAGAATTACGACAACTCAGTCAGCGGACACTAAAAATGAAGGATTATTTGGCTCTTACAACCTTACCTGGGATTATGATATAGACTCCACTACTTTTCTAACGGCAGGTATAAGGTACAGTGTGTCGAATGCGACGAATTCTCAATTCAATATGTTCACCCAAACATACCTGCCCAATGCAAGCGGTCCTTTAAGTACCAAAATGAATATTGACACTGAGGACCTTTCGGGAACGCTTGATGCCAATTTCGCATACACAAAAGTGTTCAAGCCCTCAAAAGAGTTAAGCATCTTGGGACTTTATAGTAGAAATGACAGAAAAAACAGTTTTGTCTCTGAAATACTGGATGTAAGTGACAACAGCCTTATCGGTGGTTGGAGAAATATTAACCCCAATTATAATCAGGAATCGATCATTCAAATCGATTATCAGGCTCCGGTATCGAGTAATCAATTAATTGAGATGGGAGGCAAAATTATCTTTAGAAATGTAAGCAGCGATTATAAATCTTTTCCCCTGCGAAATGGTGATTATTTACCTGACGCACGAAACCCTTCAAATGTTCTTTCATATGACCAGGGTGTGACCGCTGGATATTTCTCGCATACCTTAACAACTAAGAAACAATTCAGCATCAAAACCGGACTTCGTTACGAGTATACCTCAATCAATGCTGAATACAAAGATGGCGGGGAAGAACTGAATGCTGACATTCCAGATTATGGCCTTTTGGTTCCGAGCATCAATATTTCTAAAACTTTTAAAGGTGGAAATACCGTAAAACTCAGCTACAACCGAAGAATTCAGCGACCCGGAATTCAGTTTCTGAATCCGAACATAAATTCAGCAAACCCCAACAATATCACTGTAGGTAATCCTTATCTTTTCCCGGAACTCGCAGATAACCTGGAACTAGGAATGAGCGGACAAGCGAAATCAGCTTTCGTTTACGTAGCTTTATTTGGAAGACGTACCGGAAGCATGATTACCAGCGTCAGAGATACCTTATCTCAAATCGTGAATGGAGAAAATACTTCTATCATTTCCACTTCGTATGAGAACATTGGTAGGGAAGAGGCCGTCGGGGTGAACTTCTTTACTAATGCTACATTCTTTTCCAAGTTGCAAATCGGATTGGGGGGAACGGCATATCAAACGTGCCTTTCCAACAATGATCCTAAATTTACTGCATTAAACTCGGGCTTCACAGTATCTGGGTATATGTCTACGACTTTCACACTGGACAAAGGTTGGGCCATTCAGGGCTTTAGCGGCGGAAGGGGGAGACAAGTACGACTGCAGGGCTACCAGAGCGGTTTTATATTTTACAGCCTCGGGGTCAGAAAAGATTTCAAAAACAAAAAAGGAAGTTTTGGGATTGCGGGTGAAAACTTTTTCAACCATCCCTTCAAAACAAAAACGGAGGTAACATCTCCTA
>JBDSIM010000290.1:0-2864 GCA_039917935.1 Cyclobacteriaceae bacterium
GACAAGACGTTAGACCAAAAATAAACGCCGGGTTTTTCGCGACTTTGCAGCAAATTACTGTGCACTTTAAAAAGCGCCTGAAAAATTCCCGTCAGCGCTGCCAGTAATCCGTACGGATGAAAGGATATGGATTTTCCGGCAAAAAGGCTGCTAAAAATCAGATCCCCTGACACCGTGAAAATAAGCGCCACCCCCACCCCAATGAAAAGCATTAAAATGAAAGCAGAGCTTACAAAAGCCGCAAGCTTTTTCTGATCATTTTTATACTCGTGAAAATGGATATATAGCGAGATATCGAAACTATAAGTAGTGAGTATTTGAATGAATAGCGAAAAGGCCAGGTAAATGGAGAGGGCGCCGAAATCACTGGTAGATAAAAAAGCAACATAAAATGGCAATAGAATGATGGCGCTAGCCATCGGCAAAGCACCGGCCACTGTATAAATTAACGAGCTTTGGAGAAACGCTTTACTGATTCGCATTTACGTATTAAGCAGCAAAATAATACAGTTTTTGCCAATTAAGGGCAGGAACAACAAACTAGTTTTAAAAGACCTCCGTAGTTCAGAATGCTCTCTTGACATCCCCTGATTAAAACTTTAATTAACCTTACCTGTACTTTTTGGAACCTGTAAACAAACTTTTTTAGGCAGAGGGAATAAAATAGAAAATGAAAACGCTTGAAAAAGAAAGCAATTCTGGTTGACGAAGAATCGTTAAGCAATCAATCTTATCGGCTTCAATTATGGTAAAGTATATTTGAAGGACCAGAAAAAATATTCCATCGCTTATGATGATTTACCTGGTCAATAAAATATCCACCAGCTGCCCGGTAATTTCTTTGCGTGAGAACCTTGGAGCCTTTACCGGATTGACATCCGGTTGAGGAAGCCTTTGCCACTTTGTATATAAGTCCCGTAAGGTTTTCTGAATGCCTGCCTGATCATTACTTTCCAACATAACACCAGACCCCGTTTCCTGCAACAATTTTGCCGCATCCCCGCTTACCGGGCCGACAGCCAGTATGGGCAAACCAGTAGCGAAGTATTCAAATAATTTACCAGGCAGAAATCCCTCCGCGTCCTTATATCCGGTCAGTACCATCAATAACACCGACGAAGATCCATACATTTTAATCAGTTCTTTATGGGGGACGTTGCCAGCATAGGATGTGATATTATTCAGCCCTTGCGTTTCTTCCACAAACTTCCTGAAATGTGGATGGACTTCACCAATGAATTCCATATGCACGTCCGCTCGAAAATTTTGATTCGTATCCATTTCAATTTTTAATGCCCGCATAAAAGGTCTTGGATCGCACTTCTCATTCACGATACCAATGTGTCGGATAAGAAATTTTTTATTTTTCTCATAGACAATATCCCTGAAATCATCTTCGTCAAAACCGTTTGTTAATAATCTGACAGGACGTTTGCTTAGGACTTGAAAGCGCCTGACATAAAACGGGGTTATAGTAGTGATCTCGTTCGCTTTTTCCAACACCTTTCTTTCAAGACGTTGATGGATTTTACGGGCAATTTTACTGACCATTAAACTATCGAGCAGGCCCCAATCCGACCAGGGGTCTCTGAAATCAGCCACCCACTTAAGTTTAGGATTTTTAGATTTCAGTCTCAACCCGATCAAGTGCATGCTGTGTGGGGGACCTGTCGTGATGATCGTTTGTATTTTGTTATCTTCTAAATAATCCAGAAGGAATTTAGTGGCAGGTTTTACCCAGAATACCCGCGGGTCAGGAATGAAAAAGTTACCCCGTATCCACGTGCTGATATTTTGAAAGGTTGTTTTTTGTTTCGAGGAAACCAACGAAGTTGGTGTTGCTTGCTTCCTTGGACCTACCCATCCTGACATCCTGAAGAACATATCATAGGGTTCCCATATCGGAAACCGGATCACTTCCGCTTCCGAGGGCACATCATTCTCCAGCGAATAATCCTTCACTGCAAACGAGGGATTTTCAGGCGTGAACACGTGTGGCTCCCACCCATAAAGGGGAAGGTATTTTACAAATTTAAGCCAACGCTGAACCCCACTCCCTCCGCTCGGCGGCCAATAGTAAGTTATGATGAGCACTTTCATAGAGCTTAAAGTTAAAAGCTTAAAGCTGAAGCCCAAAATCGGAAACCGGATTTGAAGGTTAAGTTCGCAATTCAAAGGTTAAAGTTTAAAGTTCGACGTGTTCAGATTTGAAATTCAGAGGAGTTGAAAGGTTCAAAATACCTTTTTCAAAGGATTATGAATTCTTCATCAAAGGGTTTACGTTGGCAAATAAGCCAGGTAATAAGTCGCTTCGGATGGGTTTCAGTGAAAGCCATTGAATAATTGATTTCAAAAATCAAAGTGCAAGACACGGAGAGACGCGACTAAATTCTATATCCGGTTGCACGAGTACCAGGGCGCCCAGATCTCATCCTGGCTCTCTGTGTTCTATTTGCGCACCCACAATTATGCAGTCCTTTCAATCTGCATCAGCCCGTTCGGACGCACCGCCGAGCCTAAAAAAAACGCATTTTCTCTGTGAAACTTTGTGCCTCCTCTGTGATCTCCGTGTAATTGGATTTAACATTCAGCTACTGATCTCGATATGATCAATCGTTGCCCGAACATCACCAGTGTGTGATTGATTTCAAAAATCGAAATGCAAGACACGGAGACCACAGAGAATTTTCTTTTCGTTAGTGCTTCTCCGCATTTTGTTACATGACAAAGTTAAGTGGTTCCGAACGTGTGCTTGAGGTCACGGAGAGACGCGACTAGATTCTATATCCGGTTGCACGAGTACCCGTGCGCACAGAGCTCATCCTGGCTCTCTGTGTTCTATTTGCGCACCCACAATTATGCAG
>JBDSIM010000291.1:0-16114 GCA_039917935.1 Cyclobacteriaceae bacterium
GTGAAGATTTTAGGAAAGCCGTATGCGGGAAAACTGCACGTACGGTTTGATGAGGGGGGAGAAGAAGACAGGTCAGAAAATGTGGCTCAGACCCTTTACCGCTTTCTTCTTCTTTTCTACTCTACTGAAATAATTTGTATTTTTTATGCTGGACAATCCTAAAGCCCTCGGCTATTACTTCCCTGCTGAATTTGATAACCACCTCGCCACATGGTTAAGCTGGCCGCACAAGGAAGCCTCGTGGCCCGGAAAAATTGAGTCGATTTATCCGGTGTATGCGGAGTTCGTTAAACGTGTATCCGAAGGGGAAAAGGTTAACATTAACGTTGCCGACGAAGCCATGAAGCAAAAAGCTTTGTCCCATCTTCAAAGGGCTGGAGCTGATTTAACGCAGGTTAATTTCCATCTTCATCCTACAAATGATGCCTGGTGCAGGGACCACGGCCCGGCATTTTTGGTAAACCCTTTGGCAAAGGAGAAAAAAATTATTGTCGACTGGGCTTATAATGCTTGGGGTGGTAAATATCCCCCCTTCGATCTTGATGACAATATCCCCACACTCATTGCCAAACAGTACAATATCCCGGTGGTGTATCCGGGAATTGTCATGGAAGGTGGCTCGGTTGAATTCAATGGCAAAGGTACGTTGCTAACGACGACTTCATGCTTACTAAACCCAAACCGCAATCCGCATTTAAATCAGGAAAAGATCGAGGAGCTCCTTCGTCGGTTTTATGGAGTGGATCACATTCTCTGGCTTGGCGATGGAATTACCGGCGACGACACCGATGGCCACATCGACGACCTTACACGTTTTGTGAATAGCGATACGGTTGTGACGGTGGTGGAGACTGACAAAGCAGATGAAAATTACGGACCACTTCAGGAAAACTTAAAAGCGTTGGGAAAAATGCGGCTGGAAAACGGACGTCAGATGAACATTGTTGAACTTCCCATGCCCGCCCGGATGATCTATGAAGACATGCGCTTGCCAGCTTCGTATGCAAACTTCTATATTTGTAACAAGTACGTAATCGTTCCCACCTTTCGCGACAAAAATGATGACAAGGCGTTAAATATTCTTCAGGAAACGTGCACGAATAAGAAAGTGATCGGGCTTGATTCTTTAGACATAATCTGGGGATTAGGTTCATTTCATTGCCTCAGTCAGCAAGAGCCCTCCGTGTAACATGTGGTGCCGGTATTTGATGGGATGGAAAAGTTGAGTGTGTTATTTCTGGGTAAAAAATAGCCTGCGCTTAGGGGATGGAAAGTCATTTTTGGAGTAACATCCACCTGGCGTTTTCAGTCAATCCTATTAGATTAATATACCATTTTTTGGTGTTATAATCAAGTTTAAAGAGACATCTTTTTGATCCAATCCTGTGATTTTTTCAGCCTCTTCGAAAAATGAAAGGCCGATTTTTTGACAATCTGCGCGGCATGTTACCAGGAATTTATCGTAGAAACCTCTTCCATAACCTACGCGATGGCCCTGCTTATCAAAGGCGAGTAAAGGCACCAGCACAGCATCAATTTTTGAAGTTGGCGCAGGTACGCCATGCATCGGCTCCGGTATGCCCCACGTATTATTTTCCAGTTGTTCCCTTCCTTCCAGATAGAAGTTATCCAGCAGTCCTGACTCTTTATTAATCTTCGGAATACAAATCTGAATGTGGGGATACTCTTTTTGTAAACGGTCAATAATTAACCAGGTGTCAACTTCCCTGTTTTTTTGGATGGGCAAAAAGGTATGCACGACCTTCACCCCGGAAAGGTCAGTGTGTAAAAAAAAATTATTACAGAGCAATTTATTGAGCTGTAAAAGTTCAACTGAAGAAAGATCCTCCCTTTTTTGAAGGTATATTTTTCTGATCTCTTGTTTAGTCATTATTCTGATACGTTAGAATATTGAATTGATAATCAAAAGGTTCGAAATGCCTGATCAGCTTACTGATGAAATTACTGTCACGCTGATAGAAATTTAAAAAATTATCCACGCGTTCCTGTAAATTCCCGTTTGGGAAAAGGGCGTCTTTTACGGCTTCTATCTGCCTCAGTTTATCCTGATGAAGTCGTTTCTCAGCACGCAATAATTTTCGTTCAATTTTTTCAAGACTGTTAATAGCCCTCGTACCTTCTGCGCCTGCAAACGGACCTAGCGTCTGATCAATTGACTCTGCCCGTTGTCTCAGATGATTGAAAATTTCCTGGATGGTGGCGCGTTCCGACCCCACCGTAAGGTCGTGTTTTGTATTTTTGAGCGTCCAGTGATTGAAGATATAATTTTTGTCTTCAAATAGATACATGTGATCTAAGCCAGTTTTATCCAGTTTCCTTTCAATGGTATGATCGACCACCATGCCAAAATTTCTTGGCATTAGAATCGGAAAAGGAATTTTAAAATAATCAAAAACATTTTTTAGCTGCAGCCAGTATATGATCTCTGCCGGCCCTCCGACGTAGGCCAGGTTCGGAAGGATCATCTCCTGATAGAGGGGGCGGAGAATAACATTGGGGCTGAATTTTTCCGGTGCCTTCTGCAGGATATCCCGCAGCTCGCCTTCTGAAAAAGTCTGGCCGGAATCCATTACTCTGAAATCCTCTCCCGTTTTTTCAATACGGCTGCGGACCTTATCATCCAGATAAAAAAAGTTTATTTCGCGGCAAAAGATCTGGGTCTTGTATCCGAGATCTTCAAGGCCTTTGTTGGTTTTGTTTACGAGGTTAACCGTTGTTTGTTTAAAGACGTCTTCCTCTATGGCAGGTTTAAATAATTCCTTCAGATCATGATCGTCCGCATCCAGAACAATGAGACCTTCGTTTCCGAATAATGCATTCACGTAATGACGAACGGCATCGCTCAGCCTTTTATTTTTTAAGTACGCTTCCTTAAAGAGGGAGGTCTCTCCCGGCATGTCTTTAAGGATTTTGTCAAATCCTTCTGTGTTAAATCGGCCTACCGCTCCTGATTGTGAAGTTTCCCAAACGTATTTTTTACCGTAAAGTGTAAAGTATTTAATCTCATCGTAATCATGGTCCTCAGAGGCCATCCAATAGACCGGAACAAAATGATACTCTGGATATTTTTCTTTTAATTTTTTACAGGTATTAATGACGGTAACGATTTTAAAGATAAAATAAAGGGGCCCTGTGAAAATGTTAAGCTGGTGGCCTGTTGTCACCGTAAAAGTTTTGCCGTCTTTTAAAGCAGAAATATTGTGGGCCGCAGCCTCGGGAAGGGTAATATGCTTGTATTGTTTTTGCAGGGTGTCAGCCAGGACGGCTCTGTTTTTTGAAGGAAATGATTGGGCTTTATCCCTGATCTGATGATCAAAATTCTCAATAACCGGGAACCGTTCATAGTACGGTTTAAGAATATCTTTCTGTTGTATATAATCTAAAAAAAAGGGGGAGAATGCCTTTGTATCAGCAAGGGGTATTTTTTTATGCTGCATAACATCGACGCATAAGGATACCAGAAAGTAAAAAAATCATGAAACGCATAATCGGATAACGACAATTGAGGGATAAGGTTTAAAAGAATTCACCGTTTGTTATTGAATGGGTTCGGCAGTTAAATCAAACTCAGTAGCCCCTGTTACTTTTACATCCACAAAATCGCCGATTCTCAGATAATTATTGGCTGCATGAATGATTACTTCATTGTCAACCTCCGGGGAATCAAATTCTGAGCGCCCAATATAATTGCCATCTTCTGTTTTGTCAACCAGCACCTTTAGCCTGCTGCCTACGCGTTGTTGGTTAATCTCAAGGGATATACCTTGCTGAAGTTCCATGATACTATCGGCTCGCTTTTGTTTTATTTCATCGGCAATATCGTCAGCCATTGAATAAGCATGCGTGTTTTCTTCGTGCGAATAATTAAAAATTCCAAGACGCTCAAATCTTGCTTTCTCAATAAAACCCATCATTTCTTCGAAGTCCTGTTCTGTTTCACCCGGATGACCGGAAATCAGGGTAGTCCTGATGGCGATGCCCGGCACTTTTTCGCGGACTGTGAGGAGGAGTTGTTCGGTTTTTTCGCGCGTAATGCCCCGGCGCATCAGCTGAAGCATTTTCGTTGATCCATGCTGCAAGGGTATATCAAGGTATTTACAGATGTTTGACCGTTCATTCATCACATCCAGTACTTCCATAGGAAATCCTGCGGGGAAGGCATAGTGTAAACGAATCCAGTCAATACCTTCTACATCTGAAAGCCCCCTTAAAAGGTCGGCCAGATTTCTTTTTTTGTATAAGTCAAGGCCGTAATAAGTGGAATCCTGGGCGATGATCAGTAATTCTTTGGTTCCGTTTTTCGCAAGGTGTTTGGCTTCGCGAATGAGTTCATCCATAGGTCTTGAAATATGGCCACCCCTCATGAGTGGAATTGCGCAAAAAGAGCAGGGGCGGTCGCACCCCTCGGAAATTTTCAAATATGCGTAATGGCTTGGATTGGTGAGTATTCTTTCCCCAACAAGTTCCTGCTTGTAATCTGCCTTAAACACTTTAAGAAGCCTGGACAGATCACGGGTTCCAAACCAGGCATCAACCTGGGGTATTTCCTTTGCAAGATCATCTTTATAGCGTTCGGACAGACAACCAGTAACATAGACTTTATCCACAATACCTTCCTCTTTGGCATCGACATACCGCAGAATGGTGTCGATGGATTCCTGCTTCGCATTATCAATAAACCCGCAAGTGTTGATGACAACCACATTTGAATCGTCATCTCTTGATTCATGCACAGCCGCTATGCCATTGCCCTTTAGCTGGGCAAGCAACACTTCCGAGTCTACCAGGTTTTTGGAACATCCCAGCGTAACTACGTTGACCTTGGTGGTTTTATTACCTTTTGTTTTCATTGGATAAGCTCAATGTCCAACAATTGACAAACCCCATTAATTCAAATCATTGAATTTTAGGGCTTTGGCGGATTATGAACTGATTTTGTATAAAGACTGCAAAAATACTAAAAATATACTGGCGTGGAATTTGGGCTTCCCCTTCATCCCATATCTTTACGCCCGGATTTGAAAATGATAAAAAAAAGCACCTGGATTATTCTTTTTTTTCTGATTCCAGCCTCAGCCTGCCTGGATGAGCCTGATTGTTATAGCCTGAATAATTATATTATCGGTATTTCTTTCCGGAAGCTGGCCGACAGTACAGCCGACACGGTAGGTTTTACCAGCATACGGATCGCCAATCCAGAGATACTTTTTAAGGACGATACGGTCAGTAAGATTTACATTCCTTTAAACTACTTTCAAAACGAAACAACTTTCCTGTTTGAGCACCCTGATAATACGCAGATTCTCAGGCTAGGGTACACGTCACAAGTACAGTTTGTATCAGAAGCGTGCGGTGAAAGGTTTGTTTTGTCAAATCTCAAAGTCCTGGAACATTCATTTGACTCAATTAGGATATTAACCACTAACCCCTCAAGAGAGGCGGGCACCACACATCTGGAAATTTTTCAATGATCACCCTACCTGTTTTATTATCTTGAGAATACTCATTATCATATTGATCATCACTTCAGTTTTTGATGTCTCAGGCCAACAGGAAAAGAAGGATACCGTTCAAACCGATACCATAAAAAATAAATATTTGCCAACCGGCATCCGGATAGGAACCGATGCCATCAGCTTAATAAAATCTCGCAGTCAGGATAAATTCAGCGGATGGGAGATAAACGGCGAAATTGACCTCAATCATTATTACTTCGCATTGGAGTATGGAAAATGGGGAAAGCAACTATCCGCAGACTCCGCGTCTTATTTGAATGATGGAAGATATTGGCGGGCAGGGGTAGACGTAAATTTCTTGAAGAAAGATCCTGACAGAAACGTCTTTTTCATAGGGGCGCGTTATGGGCACTCGACTTTTTCAGAAAACCTCACCTTGACTAGCTTTGATCCAATATGGGGAACGTTGGTAAATGATTTTAGTAACCAAAATGTCAATGCGTGGTGGCTTGAGCTCACCTCGGGTCTACGTGTAAAGATCTGGAAAATTTTCTGGCTCGGTTATACAGGACGTTTTAAGTTCGGGCTAAAAACCGATGTAACTCCCGAAATGCTGCCGCATGATGTGCCGGGGTTTGGAAGAACAGATAAAGATACCACCTGGGGATTTAATTACTATGTGATGTTGCGCATCCCGATTCGCAAAACCCCTCCATTAGCAGCGCAGAAGAAGTGATCATTTTTTCCTGAAGAGCGAATCAACAAACTCTTCTTTGTCAAACATTTGAAGGTCATCTACTTTTTCCCCAACACCTATGTATCTGACCGGTATTTTAAACTCATCGGATATGCCAATCACAACGCCTCCCTTAGCTGTCCCGTCAAGTTTTGTAATAGTCAGGGCGGTTACTTCGGTAGCTTTCGTAAATTCACGCGCCTGAATGATGGCATTCTGGCCAGTACTGCCGTCAAGTACCAGAAGCACCTCATGGGGAGCATCTGGAATTACTTTCTGCATAACCCGTTTTATTTTTGACAACTCATTCATCAGATTAACCTTCGTATGCAATCTGCCGGCGGTGTCGATAATCACAACATCGGCGTTCTGATCTAACCCTTCTTTAATAGCATCATAGGCCACCGCCGAAGGGTCGGTATTCATGCCCTTCGACACGACGGGAACCCCGACTCTTTCCCCCCAGAGTTTTAATTGTTCTACAGCGGCTGCCCGAAAAGTATCGGCTGCTCCGAGAATTACCTTTTTGCCTCGTTTTTTAAACTGCGCAGAAAGTTTTCCAATAGTGGTTGTCTTCCCTACTCCATTTACACCAACTACCATAATGACATAGGGCTTTTTGTCAATCGGTGTTTCAAAATCGCCGGAGAGTGAACTGTCGCTAAAGGATAATAGTGCCACCACTTCTTCTTTTAGAATGCGGTCAAGTTCTGAGGTGCTGACATATTTATCCCTTGCCACCCTTTGTTGAATGCGTTCAATGATTTTTAAGGTGGTTTCCACACCCACGTCGGAAGAAACCAAAATCTCCTCCAGGCTATCAAGCACATCATCGTCTACCGTCGCCTTTCCCACCAGTGCTTTTCCAAGCTTGGAGAAAAAACTGTCTTTGGTTTTTTCGAGACCCTTATCCAGCAGCTCTTTTTTTTCCTTCGAGAATAATCCGAACATAAATGAAAAGTTAAAACAATCAGACCGACACTCTCTCGTAAAATGTTCGCCAGGGTGCAATAGCCTGTATTTGCCCATAAGATGCAAATCTTTCCGCGGGCACCGTCAGAAAAACTTTGCAATAGGTCAGTTTATTTATTCAGCGCTGTTTTAAATGCAAAAAGTCCCCAATCGAGGACTCTTGAATTCTTATAACACTTGAAAATTATTTTTTAGCGAGGGTTTCCTTCACAAGGTCTGCAGAAACAATCTGTTCTTTAAAAGTGTAAGCGCCGGTTTTTTCTGACCTGACAGCCTTGATCACTTTCGCAAAGCTTTTTCCGTCAGTTTTTTTCAGGGAAGCAACAACTTTCTTAGCCATGTTTACTTAATTTCTTTGTGGACAGTATATTTTTTCAAAATCGAATTGTATTTCTTCAGTTCCAATCTCTCGGTAGTATTTTTGCGGTTTTTAGTGGAAATATAACGGCTCATACCAGGTTGACCCGTGGTTTTGTGCTCTGTGCATTCCAAAATTACCTGAATTCTATTGCCTTTTTTTGCCATGATTTCTCAGATTTATTACAGTACAAGATGTCCGTTTGCTTTGGCCTCTTTCAAAACAGCGGAAATACCGTGCTTGTTTATGGTTTTAATCGCTTTCGCAGTCAATTTTAAAGTTATCCATTTATCCTCTTCAGGGATGTAAAAACGTTTTTTCTGCAGATTGGGGTAAAATCTACGCTTGGTCTTGTTGTTGGCGTGCGAAACATTGTTTCCAGCCATAGGTCTTGTTCCAGTTATTTGACAAACTCGTGCCATGCTCAGCTTCTTTGTTTAATCCCTTTCCGAAAAGGGACTGCAAATATCGGGAAAATCAACAATTATCCAAAATCAAATCAGGATCTTTTGAAGCGATACCGACGGCCAGGGGGCGCGGGAGCTTTTGCTCAAAGTATAACCCCCTTGTTAAATAGTTGGGAAATCATATTTTTTGGGTCCACGCCAACAAAATTATCAAGGATCCAATCGGTTTCCTGCAATTCCTCCCGGCTATGGGTTGTTGTCAGACCAACGACCTTACAACCGGCTTTTCTGGCTGACTCTACTCCAGCCAATGAATCCTCAAAAACCACACAATTTTTCGGTTTCAAACCCAGAGCATCGGCCGTCTTGAGATATATTTCAGGATGAGGTTTACCATGGGTAACAAAGGTGCCATCCAGAATGATATCAAAATATCTGGTTATCCCGGTTTTTTCGAGTGTAAATGTGACATTATCTCCAGGTGCCGAGGTGCCAATAGCCCGCGGTATACCTTGTTCGTCAAGCTTCTTTAAAAAATCGGTTAATCCTGCCAAAGGCTTAATGTCGTTTTCATACACCTTCCGAAACAGCGCTTCTTTTTCGTCAGCATATTCTTTCGACTTTTCCGGAGAGAGTTTGCCAAATATCGTTTTCAGCCAATCCTGATTTCTTCGACCGTATATTTTCTCACGGAGTTCATCTTCCGAAAGATCGCGCCCGTACTTTTGACAAAACTGTTTTAATGCGATTTTATGAAATGGATTGCTGTCAACAATCACACCGTCCATATCAAAAATAAAGGCGATTGAATTCAAAATATGAGATTTAAAGTTTGAAATTTAAAGTCAATGCTGTCCGGTAAAATATTGATGTTTGCGTTCTGGCATAAACGTTACTCCAGATCAAGGCTCAGTGATCGTGTGCCAAACAATGTGAAGCTCCGATCGAAGGTTCCTATGGCACACCTCTTCAATTTACCCGGAACCCCGGTTGAAACCGGGGGCTACAAAATGTTTCACCCCTACGGGGTTCCGTGATTTCGATCCAAGTTGTAAATCGTCCTTGAACCTTAAAAGGTAATTTGAAACTTCGAACATTTAAAGTGTGAAATTTAATGTTTAAAATTTAAAGTCACTGCTGTCACGTAAAAATTGCCTGGACTTCTGTACCTAATCTTTACTTCGGATCAGAGTTCAGTGATCGTGTGCCAAATAATCTGACGAACATGATCCTGCTGGCGAAAGAACTTTGATTTCATCTCTCGATCCGTCACAGCCTAAATGAGCACCGTACAAGCAGTGTCCCTGAGACAGGAGACGGTGAGTTCCGAATCAACTCCCGACCTTTTGCGAAAAAGTACCATACCTGTGACGTTGCTGTAAGGCATCTTTGACGCATGTAAGGGAGAATAGTGAAGAGATTGTAAAATTACCCTCAGCCAGTCCAAGTTTGCGACAATGCAGTATCTCTGCCAGGAGGACAAATCCCGACAAATCTGACCATTCACGTCAACTCGTACAAATCCCGTCACTCGTAAAACTTCCGCCAAATCCGCACGGAGGTGAAGGCTCGATTTTTCACAGCAGTCAGCATGAGATTGAGTCGTAGGGAAGCAGGAAGCCGCGATCGGGGAGTTCCTATGGCACACATATTCAGTTTACCTTGTGGGGCTGACTAAAGAGTCTCAATCAATCTCAAGCGTGCAATACAACGTTTTGTATTCGACGGTAAAAGAAAATTACCAAGCGTATCATCCAAAAAAACCTGATCATCAAATTATTTCTTCTTTCTTAACGCAGACCCCTGATCACCTGTTATCTTGCCAGCCAAAAAATGGATGTTGACATCGTCTTCAGCGTCAAAGTACAAAGTTTATTAAGGGAATGAATAGCGAAATCCAAAATTTATACACCCGGTATACAAAGCGTGGGATTATATCAACGGACACAAGAAAGATATTACCGGGCTCGATATTTTTTGCCTTAAAGGGCGAAAAGTTCAATGCGAATGAATTCGCAGATGAAGCCCTGGAGAAAGGAGCGGGTTATGTGGTGATTGATGAAGCCCGATTCAAAAAAACAGATCGACATTTACTCGTTTCCAATGTCCTGGAGACACTTCAGGGCCTCGCGCGATATCACCGTGAACAGTTAAAGATCCCTGTAATTGCCCTTACCGGATCGAATGGAAAAACCACAAGTAAGGAACTGGCAAATGCGGTGCTGAGTAAAAAGTTTCGAACATATGCCACGAAAGGGAACCTCAATAATCACATTGGAGTTCCGTTGACTATTCTTGCTATCGATAAGTCAATAGAAATAGCCGTTGTAGAAATGGGCGCCAATCACGTTGGTGAAATAGCCAGGTTGTGCAGAATAGCGAATCCCACGCACGGGTTCATTACGAATATTGGAAAAGCTCACATCGGAACCTTTGGAGGTTACGAAAACATAATCCGGGGCAAATCAGAATTGTATCAACATTTGCTTGCCCATAATGGAACGGTATTCGTTAATTCCCAAAATCCGTTGCTGGTAAATCTGGTGAAATCATTTAGCCATCCGGTATATTATCCGGCAGAAGGTGATTATTACCGTGCGGAATTGATCCATGCCGACCCCATGGTGAGTGTTCAAACCGATGGGGGTCAAACCCTGCAAACCCAACTAATCGGTGGCTACAACTTTGAAAACATTGCCGCCGCTTTATGCATCGGGAAATATTTTGGTGTTGACAGTAAGGGGGCTAACCAGGCTATCGCAGAATATGTACCGGGCAATATGCGTTCACAAATCCTGCGAAAAGGAAACAATACCATTATACTCGATGCCTATAATGCCAACCCGAGCTCCATGCAGGCCGCGATCGAAAGCCTAGCTGCCATGCGCGCCGAAAACAAAGTGTTGATACTGGGTGATATGTTTGAGCTGGAGGATGAAGCCGACAAGGAACATGGGGCCATCGGAAAGCTCATCAGGGAAAAGGGCTTTACAAGTGTCTACCTCTGCGGCCATTTATTTAAAGCAGCGCTCAGAGAATTACCCAAGGCAAAATATTTCGTTAAGAAAGATGAATTGATCCTGGAACTGAAACAATTCCCTATAAGCAACGCGACCATACTCGTTAAAGCTTCCCGCGGCATCAGTCTTGAAACGATTGTTGAGTTTTTATAGTGGAAAGAATATCGTCTGCAAAAATTTAATATCAAAAAATGAAACTGGAATTTATTCTTAAATTCTTAAAGGATATCAGCAAAAACAATGACCGGGATTGGTTTGAGAAAAATAAACCGAGATACCTTGAAGCCAAACAAAATTTTGAAGACCTGGTGGGCGCGATTTTGCATGAGCTTGTCAAGTTTGAGGGAAACCTGTCGGGATTAAATCCTAAAAAACTTGCGTTCAGGATCTACCGGGATGTTCGCTTCAGCAAAGACAAAAGACCCTATAAAACAAACATGGGAGCAGGATTTTCTCCGAATGGAAAAATGGAACAGGAGCCTGGCTACTATCTTCATATCCAGCCTGGAAATAAAAGTTTTATAGCAGGTGGGATGTACATGCCTGATGCAGCGAACCTTGGCAAAATCCGGCAGGAGATAGATTATAACCCTGCGAACCTGAAGAAGATCATGAACGGTAAAAAATTTCGTGAGTCATTTAAAGGCTTTGATGAATTTGATAAGCTGAAGACCACGCCAAAGGGTTATCCGAAAGACCACCCACAGATTGATTTGCTGAGATTCAAGAGCTTTGTTGTATCCCGACCTTTTACTGATAAACAAGTAATGGACAAAAAATTTATAACTGCAATAGCTACAGCTTGTAAAACAATAAAGCCTTTAAATAATTTTATTCAGAGCGCTATTTCTTAACCTGGAAGAACGTAACCACAAAGCATAAGACGCGCAGAAATCACAAAAATAGTTAAGGGAATTCAAAGCTGGCTCTATCGATAATCCGTTTTTCCCTAAAGCATCGGCTTCGAATTGCTCAGAGTCCTTTTGCGAGTGACTCTGAGCGAGGCACCCCACTTCATGTTATTGTTATCACTAAGGCGGTATAATTCTCCTTGCTTATTTTGTGCATGCATGACTTGCATTCAGGCGAAGGTCATCGTTTGTCAGACCTTCTATAGACAGGATACTCCTCTGAAGTTAAAAAATGGAATCAAACCAGCTAAAGATCAATTATCGAAATTCAGCTCCGGAGGAGCTTCCTGCTTATAGAAAATCGGCCAACCCAAAACCAGGCTCCACAGGAGCCCCCTGACCCTAGGTTTTTAATTTAAAAATTGGGTGTGATCCGCTAAGAAGTTCAAAGTCACTGCTGCCCGGTAAAACTATTGACGTCTGGCGTTCTGTACGTAAACTTTACTCCAGCTCAAGGTTCAGTGATCGTGTGCCAAACAATGTGAAGCCACGATCATGGGTTCCTAAGGCACACATTTTCAGTCTAACCAGGACCCCCGGTTAAAACCGGTTGAAACCGGGGGTTACAAAATTTTTCACCCCTGCGGGGTTCCGGGATTTCGATTGACGTTTTAATCCGTGGTTGAACTGTAAAGTTTGTGTTCCGTAAGGCCAAGACTTTTGCTATTGATTAGTTCTGTTAACCTCAGGGTCACGCCGGGGAGAGCTTTTTGCTTTAAACTTTGTTCTTTCGGCTTTAACTTAACGTTCCCATTCAAAATAATCCTCCTTGTCTAGCTCAAGTTCTTTGTCTTTCTTTTTGCCTTTGGTTTTAAATGCATCTTTCAGTTCCTGCACTTCCCGTTTCAAATCGCTGACAATTTTTTTCTTGACAGCCTCCGTATCATAAGAGATGCGATAATCGTCAGTTGTTCCTGTGACTTTGAGAAACAATCGTGTGTGTCCCTGCGAATCCTCTTCCATGGCATTTTGAGCATCGGCTTCTACAATGCGTTTTCTCCTAAGCGGAGTAATAAGCCTGTAATCGATGCGCTGATCGAATGTATGGGTGCCGCTGATTTTAATATCTGTTACATTATTTCTTACCTCCATCATCGGGAGATAAATACTTTTATTTTCAATATGAATATCATTCTTAAGCTCCGAGAACCTCAGTCTGTTTAGTCCTTCCTCACCACCTACATAGCGTTCGAGTTTTTTCAATGGCTCAAAGTTGTTCAATTCGCCTTTGGCAATGGAGATACCAATGTCAGCGATCAGGGTTTCCTGGAACAATCTGAGATTCTGATTTAAGGTCATCTCGAGGTTGATGTCCGCCGTAGCCCGGCCTTTCAAGTGTTTATCCTGAATAAAAGTCTGATTGAAATTTTCAAAAACATAGAAGGCACTGTCAAGGTGTATACCGTTTAGGCTTAACGTAGTCACTACGTCAATAGCCTTTGGATTTTGGCCGTCTACGATGCCTGAAAGTTTTAGATTGCCCCCCATCGTATTCAATGAAAGATTTCGTGAAACAGCCATCTGATTTTTCACCAGCAGGTCACCTAAAACCGCTTTTGCGTGAAACCTTTTGTACTTCAAACTTTTGATGTCGCAATTGAAATTGAGATTTACATGTCGGGAAAGACGGAATGTGTATTGATCGTTCTGCGTACTTTCGTCGCTATTCCCAAAGCCCAGGGCAAATAATTGATTGAGGTCTATAAAACGTGCTTTGAGATCGGTTTCAATACCGATCGGTTGGTTTTCAAAGAGAAGAAACGTAATGATATTCTTAAAAAAACCATTCAGTAAGAAATCGGAATTTCCCAATTTGCCAGAAACATTACTGAGGGCCAGGTCATTGTTACTGAATTGTAGATTTCCTCCAAGATGCTGCAGGGGAACCTTGTCTTTTCCATACAGGAGGTTGATATCCTGCATATCCACTGTGCCCAGTGTCGAAACCCGTTGAGCAGTGGCTTTATTTTTTAAAAGGTTTATTTTACCCTCAAAAGCAATATCCACAAGGAGTGATCCGGAAACATCGTTCAGGTTTTCTACAGGATAAAAATCCAACAATGACGGCGCGTCAATTTTCCCCTTGAAGTCAAGCATTATTTCCGGGTCGACAAAATCATGTAAAACAAAATTGGCCTGGAAGTCTTCACGATTCAATCTGCCGGTAATATTTTTTAAAACCAGGGCGCCTTCCCGCAAATTACCGACATGACTGCTGGCAAAAGATCCCGTTAGGGTTGCCTCCTCCACCCTGGTCCTGTAATCCGGATGGTAAATGGTGGCATCCTTAAATCCGAAATCCACTGAAATCATGGGACTTGTCGTTTGTGAAATTTCCCCCATTAGCCTGGCGTTGAAATAGACCTCGCCGTCACTTTTATACTTTTCGAAATTTTTCGCCTTGGATTCCGGAAGCAAGGATAACAGCGTTTGAATGTCAGTATTGGTACCTTTTGTGGTCAGGTCAATCACGTTTTTATTTTTCCACCCATACTCTCCGGTCACTGAAAACGCCGATGTTTTCAAGCGAATATCCGACGGATTGATGATGAGTTTTTTTTCAACATCGTCATAAATAAGGTGACTTTCTATCTGGAATGACTTTCCATTTAAATAGTTATTTTCCCCTATCAGGAGTTTTTCGGCAGCCAATTCACCCGAGGCTTCGATATCATAAACATCCCGGACAGAATGTATGGATGCTATCAGCTGGTTACTTGTAAAAGTAAAATTCTGCATCAGTTTCACGTCAACGTAATGCACGACCGTATTTTCAATGGAGACATCGGCCAGTTCAAATCCAATTGAACTTTGGTTTGAGTTTGTTGATTTTTTTTTGATCACCGTGAAATTGTTCAGCCCTTCCTTATTGATTTTCAAGTGGGTTTCGCTATCGCGGATCTGCATACCTTTTACAGTGTAGTCTCCACTCCATACTTCAATGGGATTAAGCTGAAATGAAACGGTCTTCGCCGTAAGCAATGGATACTGTCCGGGATGGCTGTCTTCAACATAGACATCGTGGAAAACAATGGAGAGCTGCGGGAATTCCTGAAACACCGATACATCCATCCTTTTGATGGTGATGGGTGTATTCAGCTGTTTATTGGCTTCCCGGATAAACTGACTGAGGATACGGTCTTTATAGAGGGAGACTGAAGCGGTCAATCCGATCACCAAAACGCCAAGAATCAGGGCGAAATAAAAAAGTACCCTTTGAAATAGTTTCAATCTAAAAAAATGGTTTTACAAAAATACACGGCAAAAATGAAACCATAGCGGCAAATGTATCGATACACGAATAAATTTACCACCCACGATGCCGGAACACTTTTAGTCGACACCCGCCCCGTGACCTGGTTAAGCATGGCCAATACACAACGACAAACCGTCGTTTTTAGCCTGTTTGAGTCGATTATTTTGCACTTATTGCTTTTAAATGCCCTTTGTTTTTCGTATATTATATAGATAAGCAGACTGCCCGAAAGTCTTCAAAAACTCCGATTTCTCCCACTCCTTTTATTTAACTTCATTTTTTTACACGAACAAGCATTCAAAAATGCCCGAAAAAAATTTGGTTGTTGGGCAACCATTCCTGCTCTGGCGTTGTACAGTATTAAAAGCGGCTCCTTGGAGGAACAAGAAGATCATATCAAGCCATTATTGGAAAGATGCCTTCATGAGCATCGGGAGAGCCAGAAATTGCTCTATCAGCAATATTATAACTACGGCATGAGCATTTCGCTCAGGTATGCCAATAACCGCGACGAGGCTTCAGAAATTTTAAATGATGCGTTTATGAAAATATTCGGGAATCTCAGAAAGTTTGATTTGACCAAGCCTTTCAAGCCCTGGCTAAGAAAAATTCTGGTGAACACTGCCATTAACCATTTCCATAAAAAGCAAAGGGAAGTTCAGGTTGAAGAAATGAAAAATGCCTGCAATGAATCGGACACGGAAAAAATACTGTCCGCCATTTCTTATCAGGAAATTATCGGGCTCCTGCAAAAACTTCCGCCTGCATACCGTACAGTCTTTAACCTCTATGTAATTGAAGGGTATACGCACGATGAAATAGCACGATTCTTAAACATTGCTACAGGTACATCAAAGTCAAATCTATTTAAAGCCAAGGAACAATTGAAGGTCATATTGACCGATTATTTTGAAGTTGATTATGCCGGAACAAAATAACGATAGCGATAAACTCGAACGTTTCTTTCAAAAGGCTGC
>JBDSIM010000292.1:0-43327 GCA_039917935.1 Cyclobacteriaceae bacterium
CACCGGGTAGCTGGCCACGACCCCGGCTACGACCAATCGCATCAATCTCATCGATAAAAACGATACAGGGAGCTTTTTCCTTGGCTTGTTTAAACAAATCCCGGACACGGGCAGCCCCCACGCCAACAAACATTTCCACGAAATCAGATCCCGATAAGGAAAAGAAAGGTACAGCAGCCTCCCCCGCAACGGCTTTTGCCAGAAGCGTTTTGCCGGTTCCGGGAGGGCCTACCAATAGCGCTCCTTTGGGAATTTTACCCCCTAGCTTGGTGAACTTTCCGGGATTTTTCAGGAAATCCACGATCTCTTTTACTTCTTCTTTCGCTTCATCAAGCCCGGCAACATCCTCGAAAGTGATTTTTACTTTATTTTCCGCGTCAAAAAGCGCGGCTTTTGATTTTCCAATATTGAAGATCTGCCCACCGGGTCCTCCACCACCAGTCATTCTGCGCATGAGCATCCAAAAACCAAACAAAAGCAGAAACAGAAAACCCCATTGGATGAATACTCCGAAATAATCTTCGCGATTTTCCGACATGTATTCAGGTCGGTTGGTTTCAGGCAATTTGCTCAGCAGCTCTTCATACTTTTCGTCAAAACGATCGATGGAAGTTATTCTGAGCTTATAATGGGGGCCATTTCCACTGCCACCGAGCGGTCCATTTTCAAGATCCTGTCGGTACTTCGCATTTTGTAAAGCTTCCGCTTTCAGGGTAATTTCAACGATTTCCTTGTTTTTTATCAGGGCGACCTTTCGCACATCCCCGCTTCTCACCATTTGTTCAAATTCGGATTGGGAGACCTCTTTCAGATCACTTGAATTGCTTATATACATGACCCCAAAAATCACCGCTATCGCCGCCAGGATAACCCAGATCTGGTAGTTGCCTCTTGGCGGCTTTGTTGGTAAAAGGGGTTTATTATCTTTCTTGTCAGCCATTGTTCTGTTTATGTGTCAATTAATTTCAAAATGAATAACGTGCGAAGTGTGGTTTGGTTCTAGTGGTTATCAACGATTTCGGTAATATCTGCATCACCCCACAACCGTTCCAGTGAATAGAAATCCCGCCGTTCTTTCTTAAACACATGAGCGACCACATCTATATAGTCGAGTAACATCCACTCTTTATTGTTTTTTCCCTCGGTATGCCATGGATTTTCTTTCAGGGCCTTAAAGACTTCTTCGTCTACAGAGTCGGCAATAGCATCTAACTGCTTTTCGGAGTTTCCGGAACAAATTACAAAAAAATCAGCAACCGCGTTTTTGACTTTCCTAAGATCCAGAACGACAATGTCAGTTGCCTTTTTCTCCTGCATTCCCTTTACTATCACTTCACTGAGTATTTCGGAACTGACACCCTTCCTTTTTTTCGCCATTAAGTTATCTTCGTTTTTTAAGGTTTGGTACTTTTATAACTAACAAAATTAATTAAATACTTTGTATAAAATTCCTGCCAACACGCTTTTCATAGGAAAGAATCTAATTTTCGTGCCAGATTGTCATTCAACCAACACGATTGCTCTCCAATTAAGCCAACAACCATCATCAATTGAAGGGACAGTCGTAGTTACAGACCATCAAAGGGCCGGAAAAGGCCAGAGAGGCAATACCTGGGAGGCTGAACCCGGGAAGAACCTCACGTTCTCCCTAATCCTGAAGCCAAAATTCCTTCCGATAAAGAAACAGTTTTACCTCAATATTGCGATATGCCTGGCACTAAAGGATTACCTGACGTATAAAACTGATGATGTCATCTACATTAAGTGGCCAAACGACATTTTAGTTCACGGAAAAAAAATTTCGGGGGTTTTGATTGAAAACCAGATCCAGGGGCCTGAAATCTTCAACTCCATCGTTGGCATCGGGTTAAATATCAATCAAAAAAATTTCGCTCTCCCGCACGCCACCTCTCTCGCAAACGTGCGACCCTCCGTGTACGATTTAAAAACTGAACTGGCAACCCTCTTGGGTTATATCGAAGGCCGATATCTTCAGCTCAGACAGGATAAATACGAAATGTTGATGAATAGTTATCTTGACGCGCTGTACAAAAGGCATGAGAAACACACTTTCTCACACAAAGAGATTTTGTTTGAGGGTATTATCCGGGATTTGGATCCCTATGGTAAGTTGCGAATTGAAATAGGGGATGAGATCAGAGCCTTTGGTCTGCAGGAAATTAAATATATTTAAAGCTCAGCATAAGCAATTTTACTTCCTATGGATATTTTTAAGCAGCGGGCGAGGATCATTATTACCTGCAGTAAGCGGTTGGCGCCATTTCTGGAAAGTGAGGTTATTGCGCTGGGATTTATTCCGGTCCGGGTTTTCCAAACCGGAGTGGAAATGCTCGGAACAGTAAATGATTGTATAAGATTAAACCTCAACCTGCGATGTGCGAGCCAGGTCCTGTATTCACTAAAAGAATTTAAGGCCAATAGCCCGGACGAGGTATACAAGCATGCTAAAGATTTTCCGTGGGATGAACTGTTATCGTCCGAAAGTTATTTTTCAGTCACAAGTCATGCTGACCACCCCACCGTGAATAACTCCATGTTTGTGAATGTAAAAGTGAAGGATGCCATCGCCGATGCCATGCGTGACAAAACCGGGAAGCGTGCCGATAGTGGCCCCGCTCTCGATAAAGCAGTCGTACATCTTTTCTGGCGTGATAACTGGGCGGAGATTTTTCTGGATACTTCGGGTGAAACACTTTCTAAACACGGGTACAGAAAAATTCCCGGGAAAGCTCCTATGCTCGAAGCGCTTGCCGCCGGAACATTGCTGGCCACAAAATGGGATAGAAAATCACCCTTTGTAAATCCCATGTGCGGATCATCAACCATAGCGATTGAAGCAGTTTTACTGGCCACCAACAGAAGGCCAGGCCTGTTCCGGACCAATTATGCTTTTATGCACGTAAAGGGATTTGATGAAGATGTATATGCGCGTGAATACCGAACGCTGGAAGATCAGGTCACAGAGATGAAAGATTTGGTAGTGATCGCCACGGACCTTAGTGAGGATGCTATTTCAATCTCAAAAGTGAATGCTGGCCTTGCCGGGATAGAAAAATATATCCGGTTCGCGGTTTGTGATTTCGCGGAAACTGAAATTCCTGAAGGGCCCGGTGTAATTTATTTTAATCCGGAATACGGTGAGCGAATGGGGGAAGAAAGCGAACTGGAAAAAACCTATGAACGGTTAGGAGATTTTATGAAGAAAAAATGCCAGGGATATTCTGGTTATGTTTTTACGGGAAATCTTGACCTCGCCAAAAAAATTGGTCTTAAAGCTACGCGAAGGATTGAGTTCTATACCGCGAAGCTGGATTGTCGTTTACTTGAATATGAACTGTACTCAGGAACGAGACGGGTGGAGAAAATTGACAGTTGACAATTGGACAGTTGACAAGCATTAAGTCAATTTGAAAAAAGAGGCCGCATTGGAGACAAGGAACCTCGACCCCTGCCTAAAGCATCGTCAAGGTTATAACGTGTGCCTTTAGTAGGAAAGAAAAGGGCTTAGCAAAACAACAGCGCGTCAATATCGGTGTCACGAAAAATTTTTGCTTCGACCGAACTTTCCGAACGTCCAAACTTTTTCGGAGAATTTAGCTTCCCCCTACTCTTGTCGTTTTATGTTGGCCCGATATGGCAAGTAATCTCGCGCGGGTTAAGGACTTTCGTGAAGTTGAAACCCGGGTCCTGGGGTGCTGGATAAATCTGGTCTCTTAAGATCCATACTTCAACGCAAAAAAACCCTTTTTCTTGAAAAGGATCGAATTTAATACAAGGAATCCCGTGAGTGCATAATCTGGACGGAGATTTGCGTAATTTGGCACAGATCTGGATACAGGTCATTGATACACCCCTAACTGTATATTGTGAAGCGTATTATTCCGCTTTTATTTTTGATGTATGCCTGTAGTCCAAGGGTACAAGCGCCGGATGCGGAAGCGTTAAAACCCTCATGGTTAAAAAATCAGCCCTATCGCCATGGTTATTATACGGGCATTGGCCACAGTCAAAAAGATGGGAGTAACAATTATATTCAATTTGCTAAAAAAAGTGCTTTAGACGATCTGGTTTCTCAGATCAAAGTAAATGTGGCCAGTTCATCCGTGTTGAGTTTTTTTGAAACGGATAAAAAAATTCAGGAACAATACGAGCAAATCATTAAGACTACCGCGGCCGATGAGTTGCAGGAATATGAATTGGTGGATGCCTGGGAAGATGCCGGAAATTATTGGGTGTACTATCAATTGTCTATAGCCCGCTACCGTCAAATCAAGGAGGAGCAAAAGCGCAACGCCACCCTGCAGGCACAAGACTACTTTAACAAAGGCAGAGACTCAGAAAATAAAGGAGAAAGGCTACAAGCCATCAGTTTTTATTTTCAGGCCTTCAGAAGTATTGAAAAGTATTTAGGTGAACACCTGCAGGTTTCAGTAAAAGGGCAGGAGTTCCTCCTGGTAAATGAGATATACGCTTCCATTCAGAATCTTTTGGATAAAATACAGGTTAGTCTGCAGCCTACTGAATTACTGTTAAATCGCAGACTCACACAGTCACAGCAGAATGTTACGGCAAGGGCTTCTTACAAAGATAATATTCCCGCAGTCAACCTACCCCTCATCGCCTCCTTCGAAAAAGGAAAAGGTGAAATTTTTCCTGACTACAAAACGAGTGAAAACGGTGAGGCAAGAATTCTCATCAGCAAAATCACTTCAAAGGAACTAGAACAAACGGTGGGTGTAAAAGTAAACATCGATGCTTTGAGTGGAACAAGCAGCTCGCCCGTGTACGCATTGATTGCAAAAACTTTGAATGTTCCGGGCGCACAGGTTTTGATGAGAGTGCAACGCCCCGTAGTTTTTTTGACGGCGCATGAAAAAAGCCTTGGCTACGAAAAATCTACTCTTCAGATCAGCAACAAACTAAAAAATCTGTTGGTAAATAACGGATTCGAATTTACGGAAAACAAGAACGTTGCAGACCTTTGGTTTGATATCCATGCTGATTCGGAAAGGGGATCTATATCCGGTAGTATCTATATAACCTATCTCACAGGCGTTATCAAAGTGACGACGATGAAAGAAGGGAAAGAGGTATATGCCACGACCCTGGATCGGGTGAAGGGTTACGGATTAGATTACGATAAGTCCAGTGTAGATGCTTATAACAAAGCGCTTGAGGCATTGGAGAAAGAACAAATTAAGGATTTGTTAAATACTGTTTTACAATAATATTGGGGGAATTGCGAAGCATTGCCCGTTCATGGTAAGGACGTAGAATTATGCGGTCTGGCGTGATACCTCTAATGTGCGTTTGAAATAAAAAATATTCAAGTAATTAAAGGCTTTTTTAAACCAGAAAGGGCATTTATTAAAAAGTTCAAAAATTTGGTATTTAAATTGATTGTTAGACAACAAAGTACGGGACCTATCATTGTTTCAATAGATTAAATATACAGTCACCAAATAATTCAAATCCAACAAATCCTACTTCGAAATGAAAAAGTTCACGAGTTCTACATGGATGTTAATTGCTCTTGCCGGCGTGTTTATGATCGGTTGTAAAAGCAAAGAAAAAGCGCCGCCTAAGGGCGAAACGGAAGTTGTTGTACCCTGTTCGGGATCTGACTTCTTTACGACGAATAAATTTTTCCGCGCCAATTCCATTGGCGAGAGTCAGGATCAGGTGACCTCGAAAAAGAAAGCCCTGACCAATGCGCGTAATGAGCTGGCACAGGCTATTCAGACAACTGTCAAAACAGTGACCGATAACTACGTTAATTCACGCGAGATGAACAACAAGGAGGAGGTGGAAGAAAGATTTGAAAGTTTGAACCGTGAAGTGGTGGATCAAACGCTTTCGGGCATTCGAACACTTTGCGAGAAGCTGATGAAAACCAGCACCGGAACTTACAAAACGTATGTTGCCATTGAATTGTCAGCCGACGAGCTGGTAGCCAAATACAACGAGCGTTTATCTCAGGATGAGCGTTTGAAGATTGACTACGACTATGAAAAATTCAAGGAGACCTTTGAAAAAGAAATGGATAAAATGAAGAACGGAAATTAAACCGAAGTCTTTATTGATGATAATAAGCTGCCATGTTTGTGGCAGCTTTTTTATTTTCACGGGCAAAGAGATCTTCAGGCGTCCGGTCGGATCTCGATGAAAATATCATACGCGACTATAGACTTAATTTGGGTCTGGTAGACATTAAAGTTTGCGCTGTAAGTGAAATCTGGTCGGGGTTGAAATTCGTGATTCCGGTAAAAGATCGGTGATTCCGTATAAGGGTTAAAGGGGATTGATCCCTGTTACCAAATCCACTTTCCGAAAGTTCAGGCCTTTCGGAAAGTTTGGTCGAAGCAGAAATTTTTATAACACACCGAATGTTTTAGAAGACCAGATTTATTCTCAGCACCCTAAGACCGGGTGTCAACTTCACGAAAGTCCTTAACTTTCATGAAGTTATTTGAAGTATGTGCCAAGATTAAATGTGGAGCCGAAGGGAAGGGATCCCCAGTAAACCAGACCTCTTTGGCCAAGCGAAACTACCGAAAAGGCTTGTTTTTCAGGCCAAAATTGCCTATATTAATGAATACGGTGATTACTAGAAAGCGGACAGCGAAATACCCACCGTCATAGTCTGAAAGTCATTGGCCACATTCTTTTCTGCCAGGCCTTTCCCTTCCTCAAACAGGGGAGTAAGGTTGTAGTAACCGAAGAAATAAAAATTACCAAAGCCGATTTTACCATAGACACCGTATCGCAGGCTATTGAGATTCCAGTTCTGTTTATCTTTTAGCTTTTTGCTTTCTCCATCCTCCTTATACTTCAGCTTTGAAAAAGAGTCGTAAAGAAAACCAACGCGGCCGCCAAGGGCTACTTTAAACCCTCTTGAAGCATCTTCCGGATTGGTGCTGAAACGCAATTCCATAGGAATGTCAAGATAATTGGTAACCAATTGTGATTTCCGCATTCCTGTCAAACCTGTTTGAGCGGGTGTAAATAGTTTTAGGGAATCCTCCGGTGCGTCATAGCCTAGTGTTTCGCCATTTTTGAATTTAAACCGTTCCAGACTTAATCCAATTCCGGGCACGAAGCTGAACTTGGAATTCATGATGCGAATATCGTATTGATAGTAGACGTTGACAGAGCGGGATCCCCAAAGGCCCAGGTCGAAATTGGAGGGGGCACTGAGGGCACTGTTAATCCCCAGTTCAAGGGCAAAAGCGCCGGGTATGTTTGGCCGGTTAAATTTTCTCGGGGTTGGTTCGGCCGTTTGAGCGGCAGCTGAAATACTGAGGGCTATTAATATTGCGAATGAAGCTAATTTGATCATGCTTGGGTTATTTCCTTTAAACGAGGCTCAAAAATAGCTTTTTTGTCGGCAGAGCCAAACCGTTTTATTTTGTTGCGTTAATTTATTCTTTACATTTGCAATCCAATTTTTGGGAAGTTTATCTCAATTAGGGCCTGTAGCTTAACTGAATAAAGCATCTGACTACGGATCAGAAGATTCGGGGTTTGAATCCCTGCAGGCTCACCATTATAAATCAGGCAGTTACGATAAATAGCTGCCTTTTTTATATGCTCCCTTTAACACGCCTTTAACACAGATTGCCGATTAAACTGGTTTTGGCACCATCAGATACCAGGCTACCACATAGGGATCTTCCGGCCGTGGCGTTCATAATCAAGGTCCTTCTTAAGATGATTTTGGAATGACAATAGTTGTCATGTAGTTGTTATAACATGCAAGAAGTGAGACGCAGTATGATTTGATCACAATCAAAAAAACCTTTATTTTGGTAAAGATTCCTCGATCCTCCATGATCTTACCTGATCAGCTCATAGCCCAGCTTGGAATCCTTAACAAGTATGGCAGGCCTATTAAATGTTTTATGAAAAGATCTAACTCAGACATTAAGCAACAATTCAATTTTTATGAGGATTTGGTGCACGGACAGAAAGTAATCCGCCACAGCCCAATAATTTTAGACCCCAAACCTAACAATACTTACTGGTTGAGTGGAGATTCCGTGGTAGTTGACCACTTCTTTTCACGAGTCAGTAATCACATTATTTCGTGCCACTTGTCAATCGATTCCCCGGTAAATTAACCTTCTTTTACCTTGGCATAGAAGAAGTTAAGTCTCAATACTGAATCAGCCACGCGAATTAACTTATTCTGATCACACCATCGCGAAATGACGTGGTCAAGGGTAGCGGAATCTCCAGCAGGACGCCCATTAATGCCCCGTAAATTGTACTGTTTGTCCCTGAAGAAGTAATGGCGCAATCCTATAAAATACCAGTAGCTAAAGCCCAAAATCGCTCCGACCGCTATTCCAATTATCCATTTTATGTGCTGCATTCTTATTCTATTTAAGGATATCATTCTCCTTAATGAAAATTAACTATACCCGATTAGTTTTCCGTTACTACAGGATTGCCTGCGCTGGTCCATTCATTGATCCCGCCAATGTAATTTTTCACGTTTTTGAATCCATGCTTTGACAGAAGGGAGTACCCGATGCTAGCGCGATCTCCTGCCTGGCAGTGGATGACTACTTGCTGATCCTTTTTTATTTTGTGGATGTTCTTTTCCAGCGTTCCGATAAAAAGGTTATCGGTTCCTTTAATGTGACCGGATTTATATTCCGTGGCGCCACGTAGATCGAGAATCTGCGTGTGGTTGGCTTTTAGAATTTCAATGAGATCGTCAGTCGTCAGGATCACGGGTATTTCAAGTTTGCCACCGTTATCCACCCACCCTTTTATGCTATCAAGGTACCCATAGATGTTGTCCAATCCGACGCGCATTAGCTTGCGCGTTAGGTCATCAAGCTTCGATTTTTCCGCGATAAGAATGAACGGCTCGTCATAAGAAACAAACCAACCCATCCACGTGGCGAAAGCGTTGTTCCCCTGAATGTTGATGGTCCCGGGAATGAATCCGTTGGCGAAGTCACCTTTCAGCCTTGTGTCGATTACTTTTATACCTTTATCTAGCGCCGCCTTCACATCCTCTATCTTCAGTTTTTTTACCTTGGGAACTTCAGTGAGCAACGGGCGATCGATCTTGTTCAGCTTCTTCATCATTGCAAAATATTTCGGCGGTTCAGGCTGGTCGGTCAGCAGATACTGCGTGAAACCTTTTTCGTCCCCTTCATATTGCAAGGCCCAGTTCCGGATCTTTTCATAACCAACGGTAGAACTTGGCACTGCTCCAAGCGCCTTTCCACATGCAGAGCCGGCGCCGTGTCCCGGCCACACCTGAACATGGTCTGGCAACGCCGTGAATTTCCAGATAGACTTATACATCTGTCTTGCGCCGGCATCCATCGTTCCTTTAAGACCCGCTGCCTTTTCCAGTAAGTCCGGACGACCGATATCTCCAACGAATACAAAGTCTCCGGTAAACAACGTTACCGGTTCATCGCTTGCAGGCGTGTCGGTTAAAAGGAAACTGATACTTTCCGGCGTATGTCCAGGCGTATGCATGACATCAAACTTGAGGTTCCCTACACTGATAACATCGCCATCTCTGAGGCCGACATGCGGAAATTCGTACTGCCATTCGGGACCACCTTCATCCGATAAATAAAGCTGTGCATCTGTAAGGGCTGCGAGTTCCCTTGCGCCCGACAAGAAATCCGCATGGATGTGCGTCTCCGCTACGTGCGTGATCTTCATGTTATTCTGTTGCGCAATTTCAAGATAAGTGTCGACATCCCGCTTCGGGTCAATCACCATCGCCACACCGGCTTTCTGACAACCGATAAAATAGCTGGCCTGTGCCAGGCTTTTATCATAAACGTGTTGAAAATACATAGTCTCTTGAAGTTAAATTTTGTAATGCAAAGTTCGCTATTCGTATCTCCAGGGTCAGTAACCCTGGTCACACAAATCAAATTTTTACAGTTATTTCTGAAAATTGTTTGATGATCGACTCAAGTTGTGCCGCGTTTACCACACCGGATTGTCTCCACAGAATCTTTCCGTTCTGAAAAAGTATCAATGTGGGTACACCGCGGATCTGATACGCCTGGGAGACCGACGGGTTTTTGTCGACGTCGATCTTCAGGATGATGGCTTCGTTGCCTACACGTCTTGAAAGTTCCTGCAGGATAGGTTTCATCATCTTGCAGGGACCGCACCATTCGGCAGAAAAATCCACCAGCACGGGTGTGTTGCCTTTGATGATTTCGCTAAATGTTTTCTTGCCTTCCATGTTTGCTCTGTTTTATTTCCTCGTATTCCACTTCCTCATTTTCTCTTGTTGTCGTCTTATTACCCGTTTCAGGAGTGGCACATCCACTTGCTCCACAGCATCCCGTGTTGGTGATCGCCTGGAACAGGAATACACCGGCAACTAATCCGGTGAAGATGTCTGGTCTTTGGACCATTTGCCACGAGAGGAAAAGTCCAATCGCCAGTCTAAGCCACCGCATGAAGTGCCAGTTGCTCAGCAGACCAGCAAGAAAATTTTGATACTTTGATTTTTGGGTTGTTACTGTTTGGTCAGACATCTGCATCTTGATTTTCACACAAGATCGAAAGAAGTGCGCGGCTGTTCAGTGACCCTGGTCACAGAGAAGAATTTTACGGGTAGTGATCCAAAGTTTTGTTGCCAATATGCGAACGACGTCCGCTTTGCCCTGGTGAAATGGTCCTTCGTTGAGGCGGAGCTGCTCCTGCCGCGAAACCCTAAGGAGGAGTCCTTTAAAATCATCTTCAAGCTCGCTCAGATTGTAAAGGAGTTCTTCGTTTCGGGGGCCTCCGGAACTATTTCGGATCTGCTCGACGGAAAAAGCTCCCAGAATGAGATGGCCGCCGGGCTTGAGTGCTTTGACGATCTGACCGTGGAAGGGTTTTCTCTCCTCCGGTTTGAGGTGCACGTAAATGAGTGCAGGGAGCAGTAATTTTCCTGTGGGAATCTTTCGGACGCATTCCTTAAAAATTCGTTGGGTTCGTCCCCATAGACGGGGATATAGCTGCTGTACGGCTCGTTCCAGAAATCGGCGGGTGTTTTTCCTTGCTGTTCCATCAGAAAAAGAAATATTTTGTCAGGCCCATTAATCCTAGTAAAAGGAGAATCCCACCGGGAAGCATCCTTAACATCCTGCTGTGTTGAAAAGTTGCGGACACTTTTCTTGCCATCAGTGCCAGGATGGTGAGGAGGATCATCACGCCTACGGACGTGCCGAATACATAGCTGTGAAGTCTCCATCCCGTAGACAGGTCAATCCACCCTTCCATTTTCAGATAGGCCGTGATCGCGATCCAGAAAGGTATAGCCTGGGGGTTGAGTATGCTCAGGATGAGTCCGCGCCGGAAGCCGCTTTCCTGGAACCTGACAGAAAATTCAGACGGCTTGCGCGCAGACCACAGGTTGAAAGCTCCGATTGTCGTCATCACCGTTGCGCCCGTGAGCTGGAAGTTGGCCAGCACAATGGGTGATGATGTGATCCAGTCTTCAAAGACGACCGCGATCCAGGCATACGGGTATTCCACGATGGCGACAGCTATGGCAAACCGGAGCGCAATTTTTATCTTGTTCTCCAGCCCTAGCTGTAACACCAGAATGTTTAACGTTCCGGGAGGGATTGATCCGACAAAGCTAAAGGCCAAGCCGATGAGAAAAACCTGGAGTATCACTTCAGCAAAACGAGGTTAAATGCTTTATAATTTTTATTGGATTTACATGAATTCATATCCTACCCCCTGTAACTGGGTCAACAGATTGGGTACCGAATCACTCGCAATCGCGCGGCCGTCAAGCTTCGGCGCAATAGGGGAGTGCTTCGCCAGATATTCTTCAATCACTTTATGCAACGTGGTGTCTAACAGTTTCGGAGCCGCCACGTCCTGCACCCTGCAAATGGTTGTGTCAGGATCTCCATCGCGTTCGCAAGCGACGAAGGTATAGGTCTTATTCATATTGACTGGTTTTCCTTTAACCTTTATCGAGTTGATTCTTTTTCCTTTAGTATTTTCGATGGCGAAATTCACGTGCATGCCAGCAAACCGCACAACCCAGCCACCGAAGCGTTTGGCGGGATCTTTGGCGAACGCGTTTTCCAATTCACCCTCCATCCAGTCCCAAAGTTGTCTGCCCGTGATGGTACCCTGTTTTGCTTCGCTGTCGTCCGGGATCATACTCCATAAATGATCGACGGTTATTTCGGCAACACCTGTATTGGGGTCAGGCACGATTGGTGGACAGAAACGAAATCCGTTGCTCAATGCGATATCGGGATTGAACTTCCACATGATGGCATCGGTAATGAAGTTATCCATTGGTGTTTCAATCACGTAGTATCGCACCAGCGGAACTTTCGTCGTTCCGATGACGCGGTCTACTTCTTTTGCATAAGGCTCTCTGGCTTTTTTAACCAGGGCCTTCATTTCCTCATCCTCCTTATACTTGTCAGGATCAACGTCGAGGAGATGATAAGCTTGTTCCTTAACCACACCATTCTCTACTACCACGTCGAGCTTGGCGACGAAAGAGCCAAACGCACCAGGCTCGGTAACGCGTGCATATTTGCGCTGCAAGGGTTCGCGGACACGCTCATGTGTATCAGCGCCAAGGATATAATCCACGCCCTTGACCACTGGCATGTCCGCCAGGCCGACCTGTTGTGCAAGACCCATGTGGGTCATCAGCATGACGATGTCGCATTTTTCATATTTCCGTAGGATCTCGATATATTTTTCAACATTCTTTTCAGGATGCGTGAATTCTATGCCCTCGCTGTACGCGGGCGATTGACGTTTCGGTGTGAGGGGATCGTTGTAACCAATAAATCCAACTTTCATCCCTGCGATATTTGTAACGAAATAAGGAGGGAAGATCAGGTCGCCGTTGTATTCATCGGCAGTTTTGTGGAACATGTTTGCACAGACCTTCGCACAGTTGTATCCAAACATGTCTTCCATCATGATCTCCTTCCCATAAACAACTTCCCAGTTGCCGGGTAGCATGATGTCATAACCGATATTGTTCATCAGCGGAATGATCGCTTTCCCTTTGCTCAGCGCGGCTACCGCGCTTCCTTGAAAGCAATCTCCCCCGTCGATCAGGAGTGTGTTGCCGGGATTTTGCGCTCTCAGCTCATTGATCATCCCCTTCAGCGTCGCATAACCGCCTCTTTTCTTATACACGACCTGACCATTTTCGATAAAGAACTCGTCGTGCGTGAGCAACTGTGCATGTATGTCGGCGGTATGCAGGATAGTCATGACCTGCGCCTTTCCTGTTTTCACCGCTTTATTGCTAAACATTTCACGGCTTTTGAGCGCACCTTCCCTATCATTCAGCGCGGACGCGGCAACGGGCGTTACCAGTCCTGCACCGATACCTAACGTCAGGCCAAGCCCTCCTGCTTTTTTCAGGAAGTCGCGTCTGCTGCCTTCCGATACCTTAAGATGCAGTTCCTTTTCCTTTTGGGTTATGGATTGTGTCTGGCATGACTGGCAGCTACACGAGGTTGTATGATTTGACATAGTGATTTTTTTTCGGTTTATATTCGATAAGATATCAGTCGTTTGCAAAAGGTTTTCCGGCACTCGCCCATTCCTGAAACCCGCCTTCAAGCTCATATATTTCGCGATATCCCAAGCGATGGAGAATCTCCACTGCCTCCTCACTGCGAATGCCCGAAGCACAATACACAAATAGCGGTTTCGACTTATCAAGCTGCTGCACTTTTGCTGTAAAATCGCTCTCCAGAACATCAATGAGTGTCGCACCTGCAAGATGTCCTTGACGAAATTCCGCGGGAGTTCTTACATCGAGTACTATTTTATCCTTCGAGCTGTTCATTTTTTGCGCAAAGGTGGGAACGTCGAGTTGCTGCGCTGTTGTCTCAACCTTTTGAGTGCAGCCAAGAAAACTGAGGTACATACCTGCTGATAAAATGAAAATAATTGTCTTCATGCTTTTTTTGGTAGTCAGTTTTTTTTCACCGGCAGTATCTGGTGTTACTTCTGAACAACAAAAATCCGGTATTCTCATTTGGTAATCTGTGACTTTGGTTACACTGAACGGATGATCTTTATCAGGGCAAAAATTCCGTCCGCTGACTTGGTGACTGAGATCACATACTTTTTGGAGCGTAGGCCGGATCTTTGTGATTCAATCTTAACAGAAAGCAGCGAAATGATGAAATTGAATAAGATGAAGATTTTTAGTGCTGTATTGATTGCGAGTGTGGCAGCTTTCATTACCGTGATGGCCACAAAAAATTCACCAAAGAATCCCGATAATCGGGTATTGACAGTGAATACACCAGGTGCGCAACTTGTTGACGCATCCGATAAAGCGTTGGATTTTTCGGCATTCAAAGGAAAAGTGGTGTTTGTGAACAACTGGGCCAGTTGGTGTCCTCCCTGCATTGCGGAAATGCCATCGATCCAGGCCTTGAAGAACAGATTAAAAGGAGAGGATGTGGTCTTTGTGATGGTATCTTTTGATGAGGATCCTGAGAAATCAAAGGCGTTCGTCAAAAAGAGAAATTTTGACTTCGACATATACTTTCCTGGCGATCGTTATCCGTATCCTACATCTTCTATCCCGGCAACATTTATTCTGGATAGGTCTGGAGCGGTGATCAGCGAGCATGTAGGTATGGCAGACTACAGCAGTGACGAACTTGCAGAACAATTAAAAGCATTAGCCAATGAATAGAGTCGAAGTAAATCAGCGGAGCATCAACGTCCTTCGGATCATGTTAAGCGGCATCTTTCTGATTGCCGGGGTGAATCATGTTGCTTTTCCCGGCCATGTTGCAAAGAGGCTGATGGAGTCGCCCGTATATGAAAATGTTCTTTTTTTCATGAACGCGGAGATTCTCGCGATGGCTACTGGTATCGGACTTCTGGCGGGTGGAATTTTCCTCGTGTTGAACAAGTTTACACGCATGGCAGCAATCCTGCTGTTGCTGCTTTTGATTCCCATTACCATCAGCGTCCAGTTACAGGGGTGGAGCACCGCGGGACCGTTGTTTAAGAATGTCGCCATTGCCGGCGCCCTTTTGTTTTTTATCATGAATAATTTTGAATCCACTAAAACCACAAAATATGAATCGCAGTCTTAGTTTGTTATTAGCAATTTTTTTGTTGTCGGTTTCGTTTCTTTCACAAGCGCAGTCAAACGCAGATAAATATGTATTTGTTATCTCAAAGGTGAATTACCTGAAGGCCATTAACGATGCAGTCTCCGCTTCGAAAGAGAGCGGATTAAATGTTGAGGAGGTCAGAGTGATCTTCTGTGGTGAGTCTGTGAAGGCCTTCGAGGGTGAGAAGAACCCAATTATTGAGAAGGCCCTTAGCGAGAAACGGATACATCTCTATGCCTGCGGTCTTTCTTTGGAGCAGATGAACGTCGATCCGAAAGTCTTGCCCTCCAATATATCGGTTGTCCGCAATGGCATCCTTGAAGGAATGATCCTCGAAAAGCAGGGCTACAAGGTATTTGATTTGTAATACGGAAGTTAGGTTAAGTTCACATAAACGTAAAAAAGCTGTCGAAAGACAGCTTTTTTTATCCCCTTTCAATTCCAACCACTGAGCTTGTGGGGTGCTTGTCGAAGGCACCCACCCTAGAAGTAGTAATCCATCCTCAACCCAAAATGATGCATCTGCGTCTTGTTGTGCATTGAGATCGGCTGCACCTCATTTTCATTATCAAGGTTTCCCTTGTAAGTGTAAAGCATCTGGGTCTCCAGGCCCTTGAGATATCCGGCAAATTTGTAGTTGGCCTGTAGTGTCAAGTGATAATAGGAGGGCATGCTGTATTTATTGAGCCTCGCGTTGGTCACGTCGGGCAATTTGAATACACCAGCGCGTCCCCGGAAAAAGACACGACGGTCTTTATCGAGGTGGCGGGTATGCTCGAGCATCACAGCGTGCAAATCGCCCGCGCCTTCATTCCGCTCGCGGTTATTGTAGGTATATAACGTCTCCGTTCCCCATTCCCTCGGAAAAAGGAACCTTCCATGCGATGTTATACGCGAATAGTTCAGCGACCACCCCTGTTCATTGCCGTTATTGGTGAAGGCAACCCGGCCACTCAGAACGTGGGATTCTTCATCCGGACTGATGTATTGATTTTCTGTCGCGAGTCCCGCCTCAGATATTGACGTCTGCCAGATATACTGAAACCCGGCCAGCCATGTCTTTCTGCTGTAACGTTTCTTAACTTCTAACTTCTGAAGTGCCACGTTGAACAAATTATCCACATGATAATTCCAGTACTGGTAATTTACATTTTTAACAGGCTCCCATTCTGCGTTGGCGATGAGTATTCTTTTGCTGTCGATGTGTCCTTCGTACTCGGCAGGCTCTCCGTTCACGGCTGTTCCGTTCCCATAGATACCCACCGATTCCCCAATGCCATACCATTCAACAGTGCTGCGCGGTGTAGTGCTCCACAGCCATCCGCCTCTGAGTTTCAATTTCTCCCAGTCCTTGAATTCTGCCCATAACCCCTCCTGAATATTAGGTCGCATACGGGTGTCCTGTAAATTCATCAGCGGTGTGCTGATATGGAATTTGCCAAGTTGGACAAATGATCTCCGGTGTGAATTAAAGTAGTAGCGAAGGTAAAGGTTTTCAAGCCGGTCGAGGTCTTCATGGTTGTCTGGATCTTCTGCATCAAAAAGTCCGAGTTCATAGCGGTTATCGGGTCCCAGGTCGGAAGAGGACAGGTTATAAATGATGAATCCGGAGATACCCACCTGGAAGTGTTTGATCACTGGTGAATAATACGCGAGTCCCCCACCTGCTGCAAGGGCATAATAATCAGGGTTATTTTTCTGATTGGCTGTATTCATAAAAAACGTTCTGAGGTGTCCTTCGAATTTGCCCATGTCATGAAGAACACGCTTAAGACTGTCATGCGGGAGGGGTTCGTTATATAGTAGGGGGATAGCTTCTGCTTCATCGTCGTGATGTTGACCATAGGCGGCGACAGCTGCGACAGACATTGTTGTGATAAGAATAAAGATTCTGAACATGATATGGCCTATTGTTTCAATGAAAACGTATTCAACATTGCGGGTAAGGTGCGTTTTGGTTCAACCACGCGCTGGCCTCCTCCGTTGATTCAAAATTCTTGATATGAATACAATCCACATCCGTCATTCCTTCGATCGATCGCTCAGCAGTTCTGTGGAAAAAATCTTTGCTCAAGACTGTGGCCAGTTTTCTCACACCGCTCGCCTCCACCTTGGGGAACCAATTATTTGCGGCCCATCCCTGATCGTTCGGAGCTATGGTCGTCCAGTTTGTGTTGTCGGACAGGATCCTCTTTGTTTTGGTGTGAGCGATTGCTTTGAGAACTTCGTTCGCGAAATCCCTGAACTCCTGTCCTTTCGAAAAGCCGTTCCATTTCAAAAGGAGATAATCTTTTTGCTGATCATACCGGATCGTTAGGTGTTCACTTTCAAAGAGTGTTATTGACATAATGCTTTTTCCTTTTTGACCACGCAAAGATAGATCGAAAAGCAACCGTAGTCCGTAACCTAGGTCACGTCGACGTCTTCCGGGAGAGTTTAATTTGCATCTCGCCATGGTGACCGGGAAGCAATTTGTAAGGCAGTGGAACATAGTGATGAAGAACATATATTCTCTGTGATCAATGTCACTGAATCTGTAGATGGAAATGGAGAACTTTATTTTTTATTGGTGAACCACTATGGATTCCGGGAGAGATTTAAACAATGACTTTGTCCGCGCCATAAGGCTTTTGATGGTTGCCATCTCAGCTTCCATCCTGCTAATGGCATTTGTTGTCTTGTGGACAGGAGGGGTATGGAGTAATTTATGGTCAAAATTTTCTGCCGTCGAAGAAGTGACTGCGGCCAAATCGTCGGTGTCACCCCCGGCGCATGGGCCGGAATTCTGGCGTCCACGGGATATGCTCCTGGTCTCTGACAAGGGTGCAGGCGAAAAGATTAACTATGGCCGAGAATTGATCATGCACACGTCGCAGTATCTGGGCCCTGAGGGCAGTGTGTTGAAAATGTCTAATGGCATGAACTGTCAGAATTGTCACCTGGACGCGGGCACAAAGATCTTCGGCAACAATTATGGAGCTGTAGCCAGCACGTACCCAAAGTTCAGAGCCAGGTCGGGGACAGTGGAATCGATCGAGAAAAGGGTGAACGATTGTTTTGAGCGCAGTCTTAACGGTAAATCATTGGAGACAACGTCACGTGAAATGAAAGCAATTGTCTCTTATATTGAGTGGGTTGGCAGCAATGTTGAAAAGGGGGAATCTGCGCAAGGAACAGGTTTGATGAAACTGAAAACACTTGGGCGTGCTGCAGATCCCGCCAAAGGAAAAGTAGCGTATGAGACCCAATGTGTAGCTTGCCACGGAAGAGATGGTCAGGGTGTAAAACTGACTGATGGTGGAGGCTACCAATTTCCTCCCTTGTGGGGCGAACACAGCTATAATCATGGTGCCGGTCTTTATCGCCTTTCCACATTCGCGCAGTTTGTTTATGCGAACATGCCTCTTGGTGCTGCTTATGACAAACCACTGTTGACAGAAGAACAGGCATGGGATATTGCTGCATATGTAAACTCACTACCGCGTCCTGGCAAAGATTTGTCCAAGGACTGGCCGGACATCCGGTTAAAACCGTTTGATCACCCCTTCGGACCATACGCGGATCCGTTTGAAGAAAGACAACATAAATTAGGACCTTTTGAACCTATCAAGGACTTTTACGCTGATAAGAAGGTTAACGCGTCCGCTGCTGTCAAAGAACTGCCCATTAACAATGTGGCTGACCTCATGTTACATCGCAAATCATTCAAACAATATCACTAGTGGCCTATTAAAAACATGTTATTCGGTCAACTTTCATAGGGAAAACTCTTGAATTTTGGCCGTGACGATTTGGTCCCCGGTTTCGGATTTTATAGCGGTCGTACCATTGAATTTGAGTGTTCTACGCATGTATTTTAAAATGTTCTCAATCAATGTTAATTTTAATAGGCCACTAGTGAAACAATATAATAAATGACACATATTCAATTTCAAGGTATCTTTCTGATGCTGGTATCTTTCGCTACAGCGGCTTTTTCACAGGACTTAAAACAGAATGGAATGAAGCAAACACATAAGGTAGTTTGCAGGTTACAGAAGGAGATTCCCTTACACAGCTTGCGGTGATCGGGCAGGTACGCAACATCAAGATGCAACTGCCAGACGCCCAGATCGAAGTCGTATGCCACGCCAATTCTCTCGATATGTTGCTGAAGTCTGGTTCAAAGGTCGCTTCGCATAGAAGGCTGGTCATATATTAAAGGAGGATACTGAGTGGGCTGTCTGATTCAAAACTTTATCTTTGCAGCTTCAAGTCTTTCAAAATCGTTATGACTGATCTCAAAAAAATTTTCCCGAACTTCGACGAAGAGCTGATTAAACATCTGGAGACGGTTGGACAAGAGGTGGAGTTCGACGAAGGTGAGATGATGATCCGCCCAGGTCAGTACTTCAAGCAGTCCATGCTGCTCTTGGATGGCCGTGTGAAAGTGTATCGCGAGGGAGAAAATGGCGATGAATTTTTTCTGTATTATCTCGAACCAGGAAATGCCTGTGCCCTTTCTATCATTTGCGCCACCAAGAATGAGACAAGTGAGATCAAAGGTCTCGCCGTCACCCCGGTTAAAGCTTTTGCCATTCCACTTCAGCACATGGATGGGCTGATGCGTGAATATCGTCAATGGTACTACTTTGTTCTGGAGACATACCGGAGTCGTTTTGAGGAGCTTCTACAGGTGATTGATCAGATAGCGTTCCATTCGATGGATGAGAAACTTGAGTTCTACCTCAAAAGGCAGTTCGATACAATTAAATCGAAGACGATCTCTATCACCCATCAACAGATTGCCGATGACATGAACTCATCGAGGGAAGTGATCTCCCGTCTCCTCAAAAAGCTGGAGAACAGTAAACGAATCTCGATTTCCCGCAACGAGATCACTTTGCTATCCCTGTAACGTAAAAAAAAAAACTGAAAAAAGTTTCATCTGTGATTGCGGTCACGGAGTTTGCCTGGGCATCTGAGGATCTTTGTGATGTAAATCATAAAAGTCTATGGACAGCGTAATCGGTTATTTTGCGGCGGGTTTAATTGGAATTTCTCTTGGCTTGATTGGCGGAGGCGGCTCGATCCTGACGGTGCCCGTGCTCGTTTATCTCTTTCAAGTTGAACCTACATTGGCGACTGCTTATTCTTTGTTCATCGTGGGAACAACCTCCCTGGTCGGCGGCGTGCAAAGCGCGATCAAACACCTGGTGGATTTCAGGACCGCCGTTGTCTTTGCAATCCCGAGCTTCATTGGCGTGTATCTGACGCGCAGATATTTTGTTCCATTTTTACCCGAAACACTCTTTACCCTGGGTTCCTTTGAAGTGACGCGCGATATCGGCATCATGGTCTTCTTTGCGATTATCATGCTTATTGCTGCGATCAGTATGATCCGCAACCGCGGAAAGGAGACTCCGGAGGACCAGCCTGTTCAATACAACTATCCCATCATCATGGTTGAGGGGCTGGTGGTCGGAGCGCTGACCGGTATCGTTGGAGCAGGTGGCGGATTCCTCATTATCCCAGCGCTGGTACTCTTTGCCAAATTACCAATGAAAAAGGCAGTTGGGACTTCGCTGATCATTATCGCTGCTAAATCACTGGTCGGGTTCCTGGGCGATGTCGGCTCGGGACGGGAGATAGACTTTCATTTCATCATCATTGTGTCCCTTATAGCCATCGTCGGAATTTTCTTTGGAGGATACATCTCCCGGTTTATCGAAAGCCGGAAACTAAAAGGCGGGTTCGGCTGGTTTGTACTTGTGATGGGTATCTATATAATTTTTAATGAAGTGGTCCTCTAGGTGACTCCAGTCACTGAAAGCCCTGTAGATAAGTGTGATCTTTGCATATAATTTAGAGTGGATCATTTAAAATAAGAGAATATGTTCAAAATATTTGAAAGAACTAAAGCCTATACCGATCTGAATAGTGCTGAATTTGAGAGGGAGTTGAAAAACAACAAAGATGTTGTTGTTGTGGATGTGCGCACCATGGGTGAATTTCGTTCTGGAAAGATCCCTGGCGCGATCAATATCGACCTGATGAGTTCCGACTTTGACAAGCGTGTGTCAACGCTGGATAAAGGCAAGACATACCTTGTCTATTGTCGCAGTGGAAGCCGCAGTGCTCAGGCTTGCGGAGTCATGGCGTCAAAGGGACTACAGTCTGCAAATCTTTCCGGAGGCATCATCAGCTGGAGGGGCGAATTAAATTAGCTATTCTAAGTACTGGATAGCGGCTGTGGTAGAGAAATTATATTCAGAAGACGAGTACGTTGAAGTAAGTGTTAAAGTTCGATCCGGAGTCGTGGCTCCGGATCACTTGTTAAAAAAAAGTAATCATTAAAACCTATGAATGAGATCTTAGATGTCCTCAAGCAACCCTGGCCCTGGTATGTTGCGGGCCCGCTTATCGGATTAACGGTGCCGGCATTGCTGATCCTCGGAAACAAATCGTTCGGCATCTCTTCGTCGCTCCGGCACATCTGTGCCTCATGTTTTCCTGCCAATATTAAATTCTTCAAGTATGACTGGAAGAAGGAAGCATGGAACTTGTTTTTTGTCGCCGGAATCCTTTTTGGAGGTATTTTGACGGCGGCCTTCCTGGGCAGCAATGAGCCGATACAGATCAATGAAAATCTGAGAACGGAGCTGGCCAGTTATGGCGTTACTGATATCTCTTCGCTAGTGCCAACCCAGATCTTCAATTTCGAAAACCTCTTTACCCTCCGGGGATTCGTGATGATTGTGGTGGGTGGTTTACTTGTAGGTTTCGGAACTCGTTATGCGGGTGGTTGTACCTCTGGTCATGCGATCATGGGATTGTCAAACCTGCAGATGCCTTCTCTGATAGCGACGTGCTGTTTCATGGTGGGAGGGATCATCATGGCGAACTTGGTACTGCCTTACATTTTAAGTCTTTAATGAATGAACTCAACTGAAAATAAATTAACAATGTCAGCAGAAAAACAAACCGCGTTTGTCAATCTCGTTGAGAATACGGATTTCGAGGTCCGTTCGCTTGATGCAGTGTGCGTGAATGACTCGCATTTGAAGCACCCCTGGTACTTTAACTTAAAATACCTGCTCGTTGGTGTGCTCTTTGGAATTATTTTCGTGAAGGCCGAGCTTATTTCATGGTACAGGATTCAGGAAATGTTCCGCTTCCAATCATTCCATATGTATGGGGTGATCGGTTCGGCAGTGATGGTCGGAATGATTTCCGTATGGGTGATCAAGCGATTCAACATCAAGACAATCTACGGTGAAGTGATCGAATTTCATCCGAAGAAATTCAACAAGGGAAATGTGTATGGTGGATTGTTGTTCGGCTTCGGCTGGGCGCTCACCGGTGCTTGTCCCGGACCACTGTTCGCACAAATTGGCACCGGCGCCCTTGTAGTCGTTGTAACGCTCTTGAGCGCCATCGTTGGTACCTGGGTGTATGGATATTTCAGGGAGCGGCTGCCGCATTAACGGAGTTTTTTGAGATCATCACGTGTGATCAATTTGCCGCGCCGGGCATGATACCATGACTGCTGCAAACTGCCGATAAACACAGGATTGCTACACCTGCCGATTGGCGACCAGGTGATGATGTTATCGTGCCTAATGCTGGTTCGTGTAGTACTGCGAAAGAAAGAATGGAAAGCAAGGACGATATGAAATGTTACGATTGGTTCTTCTGCACGAAGCCTTTAGCTAAGGAGAAAATTGAATTAAATCTTAACTAAAAGAATACTGTATCTCAAAATATATAAATCAATTACGTCTTTCGTGTGTGACTTTTGTTACTGACGAGAAGAAACAGACAACTAACTTTATTTAAAATAAAAAGATATGAAGAAAAACATGGGCTCTGCTGACCGTATTATCCGGGTGATAATCGCAGCGATTATTGTGGCACTCTATTACACAGGGGTAATTAGCGGAACATTGGGAATAGTTCTGATTATATTCGCTGCCGTTTTTGTTCTGACGGGTTTAGTTAGCGTTTGTCCTTTGTATTTACCCTTTGGACTAAGTACCCTGCGCAAGAAGATTGCAGTTTAAAATTAAGATTGGAATTTTTAATTAATGGATTATCATGATTGAAACACTAAAGAAAATGTTTGGAATCGGTCCTCCTGTAAATTATGCCACGCTCGTTAAGCAAGGAGCTGTCATTCTGGATGTACGGACAAAAGGTGAATACACAGGAGGACACATAAAAGGGTCGATCAATATTTCAGTTGATCAGCTTAAGAACCATCTGAATCGCCTGCCTGATAAAAACAAAACCATCATCACCTGTTGTGCGTCCGGAATGAGAAGTGCTTCCGCAAAAAGTATTTTAAAATCGTGCGGATATGGAAATGTTCACAATGGAGGAAGCTGGGCAAGCTTACAACATAAACTATAAACATCATGGAACCTCACATTTATAACGTTGACATCGCCTGGAGCAAAGATCGCAAAGGCATGATGTGTTCACCGGAGTTGAACGGAGCAACAAACGCAGGCGGCTGTATTGAAGTTGCTACACCTCCTGAATTTCCGAAAGGGATTCCAGGAATCTGGTCGCCAGAGCATTTGTTCACGGCTTCGGTGAGCAGTTGTTTAATGACTACCTTTCTCGCCATTGCTGAAAATTCAAAACTTGATTTCGTTTCCTTCAAGTGCAATTCGAAAGGAAAACTCGAACAAGTTGAAGGGAAATTTATGATGACAGAAGTTCTATTAGAGCCTGTTGTTGTTATTAAGGATGAAATCGATAGGGAACGAGCGATGAAGGTCTTGCAAAAATCAGAGGTAAATTGCCTGATCTCGAACTCTGTGAAGTCCAAAGTTGTTATGAATGCAGTAGTACAAGTAGAAACTGTTACAGTATAAATTTATGGCACACACATCTTTCGCAGAACTGATCCAGAGTGACAAGCCTACCTTTGTTGATTTTTCAGCTGAGTGGTGCGGACCATGTAAAATGATGGCTCCTATTCTGGAAGATTTGAAATCCAAAATAGGTGACAAAGCTCGAATTATTAAAATCGATATTGACAAAAATCCACGAGCGGCTTCTGCCTATCGTGTGCAAAGTGTTCCTACTCTAATGCTTTTTAAAAACGGTAATGTCGTTTGGAGGCAATCAGGAGTAGTGCCAACTGAATCGTTGAAGCGTGTGATTGAACAACATGCTTAATGAGAGAATTAAAATCAATTGTTTACGCATATTTCCAATCACCGTCTAACGTAGTCGTGGATGAGGATTTAAATATTTCAGCTATCGCTAAAGACTTAATTGATTTAACGTGCTGTTACATCAGCCAGTTAAAAAATGAAATGCAAATATTGAAAAAAGCGACTTGATGCAACTCATCAATCAATTCTATGATATTCAAGGGAGGGCAGAACGAATCAACAATACGTCTTTCTTAAAAAAAATATATAGTGCATTTACACGACAGTAGTGATAATTTATGTATTACTGATTCCCTTTACTATTGGTGATATTGAAATAGGAGGAGAGGAAAGTCATCTGGAATTGCTTGTAATACCTCTGCTGGCTATTGTCAGTACGCTCTTTTTAACGATCAATAAATTAGCTAATTTATATGGGGATCCTCTGGAGGAGAATAAAACCTCAGTGCCAATTGATCATAGTGAATTGTCAAGAGGTTAAAGCGAAATTTTCATGAAAGACATCGGGTCGCTACAGAAACATCTGAAAAATACTTTTTTGCTTTCACTGATTTTATCCAGCGCTTGTCAATCTAAGAAGAACATAGTAAGCCCAGTGGTGCAAACCATCACACAATCTGTTTATGCTTCAGGAGTTATCGTAAGTAACAATCAATACCAGGTTTTTGCAACAGTAAGCGGTATTGTCGATGAAGTATTCGCAGACGAAGGAGCAGCGGTAGAAATTGGTTCGCCTGTCCTATTCATTGTGAATGATGCTCAACAATTGCTGTCCGACAATGCTAAATTATCAGCTGAATTCAATGCCTTGAAATTCAATCGCGGAAAATTAGATGAAGCCAGTTTGCTCGTTGATTTGACGAAAAGTCAATTGGAAAATGATGCATCCATGCTTGAAAGACAAAAAAAGCTATGGTCACAAAATATTGGATCCAAAGTAGAATTGGAGCAAAGAGAACTTGCCTTTGAAAATTCAAAAAAGAACTATAAGTCTGCGAAGGAAAAGCTGGAAGAACTCGAACGGCAATTGGACTATGTTTCCAAACAATCCCAAAACAATCTGCTAATCAGCAATAAAAATACGGGCGACTATCTGGTAAAAAGTAAAGTAAAAGGCAAGGTTTATCAGATGAATCTTGCCAAGGGAGAAATGGTCACACCTCAAATTCCGATTGGTATCATTGGTGATGATGAAAAATATCTCCTCGAAATGCAGATTGATGAATATGATATTGTGGCCATCAAATTGGGTATGCCCGTGTTGGTCGTATTGAATAGCTATAAGGATTCTGTATTTAATGCCGTTGTGACCAAGATCAATCCCATCATGAATGTGCAAAGTAAAACCTTTACCATAGAAGCGGAATTTGTACGACCACCGAGCGTACTGTATCCGAATATTTCCTTTGAAGCCAATGTGGTAATTAGCACAAAAAAAAACGCGCTACTCATACCGAGGAATTATCTGCTAAACGATTCCATCGTAGTGAATAAATCCAAGAAGCGACTGATTGTTAAAACTGGTTTGAAGGATTACCAAATGGTTGAAATTCTATCAGGCATAGATGCGAATGAAGAACTCATTCCCCCTGAGAAATGAAAATCAAACTCATTGCACGGATTTCAGTGGCTTTGCTCAAGGCAAGACTAAAGCAAACAATGGTTGCTGCCTTTGGCGTCACCTTCAGCATTACCATGTTCATCACTCTACTCAGTTTTATGGCGGGGTTGAACGACTTGCTCGATAATTTGATCTTAAACCGCACGCCCCATATAAGACTTTATAATGAAATCTTACCTTCCACTATTCAACCCATAGCCAGATCGACTGAATACACTGGAGCCTACCATTTTGTAAAACATGTTAAGCCCAAAAATGAGCTGCTAGAGATTCGGAATAGTCAAGCCATTATCAAAGCATTGAAAAATGATCTGAATGTTCGAGGTGTTGCACCAAAAACTACAGTCCCCATTTTTTACAATGTAGGTGCTATTAATTTAACGGGTGTCATCAACGGCATTGATGTAGATGCAGAAAACAGGCTCTTCACGTTTCAGGATTATGTAGTGGAAGGCAAAACCATTGATTTAAAAAACACACCCAACAGCATCGTACTGGGCATAGGATCCGCAAGAAAAATGCTTGTGCAGATTGGAGACAACATTCAGATAACAACCAGCGATGGCATCCGATTCCCTTTGAAAGTGGTTGGTTTTTTTCAATCCGGGATAGAAGAGTTGGACAAAGTTCAAAGCTATGCCACACTCGCCACGACTCAAAAAATACTCGGGAAACCAGCAAGCTATGTCACTGATATTCAGATCAAATTATTTGACATGACCTTGGCTCCAGTGCTTGCAAAAATGTTCAACACGCTCTTCGAAGTAGAGGCGATTGATATTCAAACGGCCAATGCTCAATTTGAAACCGGCAGTTCAGTGCGCACCCTGATTTCTTATGCGGTGGGTATCACATTACTTATTGTTGCCGGATTCGGGATTTATAATATCCTGAACATGATGATCTACGAAAAAATGGATTCCATTGCCATTCTGAAAGCAACAGGTTTTTCCGGCAAAGATGTCAATGCCATATTCATCACCATTGCCTTGACCATTGGTATTGTTGGTGGTGCGCTTGGGCTGATCTTTGGATTAGGGCTCTCCGCTTTGATTGGTGAAATCCCTTTCAATACCGCTTCCTTGCCAACCGTGAAAACGTATCCTATCAACTACAATCCAAAATTCTATTTGATTGGGGCTGTATTTTCCATCATCACTACCTATCTGGCGGGGTACTTCCCTTCCAAAAAAGCAAGCAGAATAGATCCGGTAGATATCATCAGGGGAAAATAGGTAATGGAAGACAAAGTAATAGAAGCCATAAGCATTAGTAAATCATTTCATGATCCCATCACTGTGAAGGTGCTCACCGAAGTGAGTTTTTCTATTCATAAAGGCGAGTTTGTTTCTATTGTGGGCAAGTCGGGTTGTGGCAAATCAACATTGCTTTACATTTTATCTACTATGGATACGAGCTATGAAGGAGATCTGTTGCTGGATGGCATCAACATGAAGAATAAGAAGGACGTAGAACTTGCTAAAGTGCGAAATGAAAAAATCGGTTTTGTATTTCAGTTTCATTACCTGCTCAATGAATTCAACAACCTGCAAAATGTTATGCTGCCGGGACTCAAATTCGGAAACCTCACCTCAAAAGAAGTAGAACACTATGCCTATGAGAAACTAAAAATACTGGGGATAGAAAGGGAGGCACTGAAGTACCCTAATCAATTGAGTGGTGGTGAAAAACAGCGAGTAGCTATCGCCAGAGCGTTGATTAATGAACCCCTGATTATCATGGGAGATGAACCTACTGGTAACCTGGACAAAAAGAACAGCGATGTAGTGCTCAATATTTTCAAAGAGCTGGCAGAAGAATACCACCAGTCGTTATTAATTGTCACCCACGATCTGGATTTTGCAGCTAACACCCAAAGAACCATCACCATGGAAGATGGAAAAATAATCAACATCGGTTTACTACAAAATGAAGTGACTAAATGAAACACCAAAAACTTATGATTACCACTTTATCTATTGCTGTTCTGATTTTGACAATTTTCATTATTGGAAAAATAAATGTGTCCATAAAATTTAGCAAACAAGTAAAAGAACTTTTTGCTGAGTCGAAAAGTATACCTGACCAGCGATTTCACAAAGACCAATTAGATGGTTTGCCAGAGCCTGTTCAACGATATTTCAATCATATCTTAAAAGACGAGCAACCCTACATCAGTTATGCAGAATTAAACACGAAGGACAATTTAAAGCAAACCTTGATAAGGGTTGGATGAACATAACAGGAGAACAATACGCAACAACCGAAAGACCAAACTTTATTTGGAAAGGTAATACAACGATGTTTGTAGCAAGCGATATGTACATTTCAAACCAAGGCAGACTGATTGTAACACTTTTTCCATCTATAATATTGTCGATGCAAAAGGAAAATATCTACCAAAAAGCTATTTGAATTGTAATAATTCCTGTTGCTTTTGTAGGAAAAATGTTTACTTTCCAATTACCCGACTGGGGATGCTTCAATGATTTACTAATTTTTCCGTTTACTCGTTCTGATTTTTCTCCATTAAGTTGTGTTCCCACTGAAAAGGTTCCTTGCTTATTACCTTTCGGATCATATACTTCGATTTTAAGGTTACCAGTAATAACTTTACTGTTAATGATTAATTCAAACCTGTCAACATCGTCTTCAATTTTTAGAATCACTTCTTCAGATTTGGAATCCTTGTCCAGTGTAATCTCTCTCTGTAATGTTACCCTGGTATCCGACCTTACGGTGGAGGTATCAACAGAAACATTTCTTTCTTGCTTTTGGCCCCATACGGCAAATGAAATTAAGAAAATACAAAAAGTTAAACGCGCAGCTCTATTTTTCATAATCATTACTTTAGAGTTAAAGAATTTTGAAGGCAAATGTGGGACTGTCTAAACACAACGTTAGTTATGATGAATAAAGTACTATGATCGGATGAAAAAGGTCTGAAATTCGATTTTCCACCGCATTGTTTTCTTGGTTAGTGTTCTAAAAATATCTGGCACCTTATTGGTCGTCTTGCCGGACGTTTGCCCTTCGGATTCATTTTTTAAAAAACCATAGGTAAAAGCCAACCACTTGGACAAGATGTTGACATTGATAAGTGCGTTTATAAAAAGGAACTATGCTTCAGAGGACCACATGCAGTTAATAATGAACATCATACTACATAGTTTTCCGGAACATTTTTTTTCGCTTTTTTAAAGAGCTCTTAGAGGTCAATAAGGATATCAAATTAATGGAGTGCCTTTTTTTTCAAAGGGGCGGCTCATATTCCGGAAGCCGGGTGCCGGTTATTGATAGGGAAATAAATTTTACAAAGGCGCAAATTTGATGCGATCCGGTCTTTGCCTAACCCACTGGACTACACTGCGCACATCAACTTCTTCGAGCGCAGAATTCAGGGTTTGCAGAATACAAGAGCAAATGAATTGAAGAAAGATTTTATTGGTTGGCGAAATTGACGAGTATGTATCCAATCCAGGTTCAAGGACAGAACCTTCGGGGACGAATTCATACCCCTTTTTGCAGATTCGAGACGAATACTTAAAATGAAATTTTGCTTGTAACTAACTGATGAAGAGAGTGTAGCGCCTCCAGTGTCTGGATCAAAGGGTTTGAAATCTTGTCACGCAGGCTCAGGTGCTAGATCCTGATGTCCAACGGACGTCAGGATCATTTTTTTATAGCACTCGATGAGCACGGGGATCACGAGGGGTGGTGCGGCGTGCACGCGGGGACGAGTAATCCCTGCAGGCTCACAACTGAATCAAAAGCAGTTACGTCAACGTGACACCTTTTTTTATTTACATGGTTAACACAACTTGGATTTTTTGTGCGGTTCCCGCCGTTGGCATTGTAGCAAATCCTTAGGGAAGCCGTAGACGTTGACTATTTATTCGATTTGAAATGTGATTTATGAGGTAATGTCTTACTAGGGCAATTACCGTAGACGGAAGACTTAAGACCGATTATAGATACTTATCGGTATTATGTAAGGAAATAACCGATCGAAAATCCAAGGCGTTATCGTAAGGATCGCAGATTTTCGCCCGCCGGAAAATGTTAGTTAAATTAGCTCAATTCTAAGCATTCTAAAATTTAATGTTTTATTTTGCTCCTCTAAATCAGCTTGTTGGCGATCTTTACACGATCGGCATGGTTATTATCGTTAAAGTCTCGGTTCGGAAAACAAGGTCGCAATCAATGACTGGATTGATTGGTGTATATTCGAAAATTGATGGCATTGAAAAATTGATTTATCTCAAAAAACACAAAATTACGACACCTCAAAACACAATCAGCATAGCGGTAAATGCTATTCCATCGCGTGCCGGAATTGATCCGTTGCATAAACTCATTGGCAGGCATTCCGATGATAACACCAGGGTTGTCAGAAAAGCTGTTGTGAAATCGAGCGGAATTCGGTGGCAGTAAGACTGATAATTTTCACGCTTCTGTCAGGTGAATGTTTTTTAACAGTTGTCACGGCTTACGGGATTCTTGAAATGAAGACGGCTTACTAAACAAGATGACGATGAACAAGTTTTTGCATTCATATCTCGGGTTGGTGTCGATGCTTTGGGCGTCTGCGGCATTCGGAAACGTGAGGCAGGATCTTCCGCTGGTTCGGGTGGCCAGAAATATTAATACGCAAATTCAGGCGGAGCCGCTTAACCATATGGTCAACACCATTTATAGTGAAATGGGTCCGATGCCAACTAAGGATGGTAAATACCTGTACTTCAGTCGGGCGGGATCTCCTGGAAATATCGGGGGTGTTGAAGACGAGGACATTTGGTATTCCCAGTTTGACGAAGAAACACAGTCATGGACCGAGGCCCGGCATTCGGGGTCTCCATTAAACAATGCAGGGGTTAATTTTATTACCGGGATCGGAGGGGGTGGAGACACCTTGTTGTTGGCGAATGTCTATCGGAAAAATGGTAAAATGGTGGCAGGCGTTTCGGTTTCCGTGAACGTTGGAGGTGCGTGGTCCTTTCCCGTGCCTGTTAACATTGAAGCCGATTACAATATGGCGAGGAGGGCAACCTATGATGTTTCTCATGACCGTAAGCTGATGGTTATCTCGCAGCACAAGGCTGATACACACGGCAATTTAGACTTGTACGTTGCATTCAGAACCGACGACAATAAACGCCCTTATACGGGAAGTGAAAGTTTGAATCTCGGAAAAGTAATCAATACTGCAGCGGATGAGACCTCGCCCTGGCTGGCGTACGATGGCATTACTTTATATTTTGCCTCCGATGGCCACGATGGTTATGGTAGAATGGACATTTACAAGTCTACCCGACTCGACGATACGTGGACAAACTGGTCCGCTCCGGAAAACCTCGGGCCTGGAATAAACTCGCGATACGACGAACTTTCGTTCAACTTTAATCCCCTCAGCAGGTACGCATATTTTGCACGCGGCCTCTCAATGGAAAATTCAGACATTTTGCGAATTGATATGACGCATCTGTTTTTAGAGAAGGACAAAGCCTCATTGACAAATTTACCCTTTAAGGAAATACCGGCTGAAATCGGTGAATCGAAAATTGTCAATAATGTCTTTAGTGCTGATGAATGGCTCATCAAGACACATGCGATCGCTGATCTGCAGGCGATGGTCGCCTATTTGAAAAAATATCAAACGATGATCACCCTGGTGAGCGCCCATTCGCTCAGACATGAGGCAAGGTCTCAAAGCATTCAATTGTCAGATAAAAGGGCTGCCGCGATTGTCGAATACCTGGTAGGCCATGGGATCGAAAAAACAAGACTAAGCCATTATGGATTTGGCCACGACGTTGTCTCCAACCTTAAAACGACTGACGCAAGACAATCGGACATGCAGGTAGTTGCAGGCTCTGTCGAATTCAAAGTTGTCGCATATCAACATTAGGCCTGCGCAATAAAGTATCAATAAAGGGCGCATCTTCGAAAGGGCTGAGGGTTCTTAAAAGATCTGTTAACCACCTTCATGGGAATGTTGTTAGCCGTAAGTGCTTCGATGTTCGTGAACTACATGAAAAGGATCGCAAAGCTGATGTTGTGGCCCTCAGTTGCTTGGCAAACCAAAGCGTGCTACTACAAGACCGTTATTGAAATCACTTCTTACCTGCATCATAAAAATCCTGAAACCGACTGACGTATCTGGTTTGCGATATGCTTTTATACTTTGTATAGTAGATTTTTCAAGAGGATCATTCCAGCTTCCCCCGCAAGCCTTGCCTTTGGCATATCAATCATTCAGCGGCATATCCGACCACGTCGTATAGTCCGATGTTGTTTGGGAAATAGGTCGCAGTCTGTGCCATTTTTCTTCCAACCATCAAAGCCGGGTTGTTACACATTGCAAGGTCTTTCCGCATTGGTTACTTTAAAATTTCCAAGAAAACATCCCCGTGATTCTGAGGCGATCGCCTATAGTAGTATGAGCCGTACCACAGATAGAGTACATCCATTGCAACGAGAATTGTCTTTCGAATGCGCTTTAAGGGAGCCATTGGCTAGGGGTCCTCAGGAATAGTCACCTCGATCAGGTTTTCCTGCACATCCCAGGTTTGAAACATTGAATAGCCGAGGGCAGCGATCTGCCATTCTTGCAAGGTTGGAAGCCGGAACTTGACATCGAGAAAGCTTCTTTCCGGATTTCGCGTTATACTGCTTCGTCAACTTAAGACGTTTGGGATCGCGACGTGTTTTCCTGGCGTGGGCCTTTTTGATCCCTTTCATATAATAAAACTGGGTTTTAATGTTCGAAAAGAAAATAATCACTAGTTAAATCTGCTAATTAGCAGATACGACTTACCTCTTCAAACGGAAGATCAAAGTCACCCTATCAGGCCGTGCTGCATGACAGAAATTAGTACATCCAAAATGCTAATTCTCCAGCTAATAATTACAAAGCATTATATTGAAGACCTATTTAAATTTTCCTTCCATATCATCAATCAATTAGTTTGATCGGGAATTGACAGTGACCGGTCTTACATCGTACTTGATCACTTATGCTTTCCACATAAGCGTTAAATTCTGGTGCTAATATACGTCGGCTGACAAAGGCCAGGCTTATCAAAAGACTACGGCATACCAAGTTGGGATCTGTGAGCCTGCATGGATTTAAGACATTCTAAAATCGAAGGCATGGGCTTATAGGCCCCCAACCATGAGAGGCAGGTTTTTTCCAGCTGCGTATCCTTTGAGTATAATTAATGGTCGACTATTTCGTCTTGAGAACGTATTGGGTCGCAAGTTCGATTGCCTTTTCCAGAAATTCATCCCTGTTCTCACGAACACCCTGGATTGTTTTTTGGACGTAAACGTCCGGGAGGATTCCAACGCCGTGTAACGGAGAGCCGTCGTGTTTAAACACTTTCATGCCGGTCCATGAGATCGAATAGCCACCCGGAATATCGAAGCGGTTGACGTTTCCATTGGTTCCCGCCGACGGCTGTCCAACAATGGTCGCAAGATTATAGTGCTCGATAAAACCCATGAAACTTTCGGCATAGCTGATGGCGCTCCCATCGATCAGAAAAAATATTTTTGCCCCGAGATGTGGTTTCTTACGTTTCATTTGCCAACCCATCTCAACATACCCAGTGATGTTTTCCTGGTCGGGATAAATTATCTGAGGCACGCGCATCCAGCGTTTTGATGTGTCATTCTCATGCAGAAAATGACTGATGATCTCATGATTGGTGTTCGGATATCCCCTGAGATCACAGATGATTGCTTTTGCTTTCTCAAGGTCGGGAAATTTCTCCCTGATCTGTTCGATAGATGCCTTGCTGATATAATAGATGCCATCCATCGCGGTGCGGATGGGTTCGTTTGCCCCTTCGCCTAGCTGATGAAACTCGCGAAGGGTTAGACTCCTTCTAAGTGTTACTTGCTTTTTGCTGTTTTGATCATCCAGGAACTTCACTATCATGGAGGAATTCGCAGGGCCATACAAGGAACTCGAATTTGCGCGAAATTGCAGCCATCCGGTTGTTGCTGCCGAAATGTTCGAATAAATTTCCTCAAAGAATTGTTCAATAGGAATATCATTGATCGCCGTCACGATGTCGCCAGGCTTCATCGGTAAGTCATTGTCTCCTACTTTTGTGATCACCAGTTTATTCTCGATTAACTCCCAGGCTATTGGTGGCGCATATGCTTCATTGACCTTTGCTTCTGCCCTGTAAACGTTGGCATGCCCGTCTTTTAATTGTGCAGTCAACCTTCGGAGGGTCCTTAGGTAGTCAGCAGGCGACTGATCAAGAAATGACTCTCCGATAGCCGTCTTGAACGCCATCTCCCAATCTGCTTCCACTACGTCAAAGTATGGATAGAAATGCTGGAACACATTCCAGGTGATGATAATTCCTCCTGTTCGAACCGCTATATCTGCGTCCGGCGTCGTGGGTACATTTTCAAGATGCCTTTTAAGGGTTGACAATCTTTCTTTGTCGCCTGCTGGCCACGTATTCGCTACTGTACCATACAATGCGAGCGGAACAACGGCTGACAGCCCGGACCCGAGAGCTTTTTTGATATGGTCACCTGGCTTACAATATCTCGCGAACAAAGGTTTATATACTGTGAAGTGATCGGTCGACTCGATGATGACGCTGTGTTTCCCTTCACTTGCCTCTTCCGCAGTGACGATCGTGTTATATTCCGGCTGACCTGCACCGGACATGCTGGGAGGAAAGGTGCCTGGTGCATCGGATTCGAAAGTGTTTGAATAAACGGTTTTCCACTTGCCCTCCTCTTTAACTTTTAATTCGAGGTTGTCCACCATCAATTTGCCTTTGCCGTTTAAGAAACAACCGAAGAAAAACTCCAGGGCATCATCGTCTACTGTTTCTGTGATCTCATAGCGACTCCAGTCTTTCGAGATAATCGGTCTAGTATCCATGTTGTCCGAGAACCCCAACTTTCTACCGGGCCTGTCTATCCGCGCCCAGAGGTGAGCTGTTCCAGGCCCTTGCACCAACCTCACATTACCTGAAAGCACGAATGGTTGGTTGTGATATTTCTTAACATCAATTGACGCAGTTATTGTTGCGAACGTGTAGTCACCTAAAGGCATGGCCCTATTGATCCTACCGCTCAGATAAATATTTCGTGGCATATCCGTTACCCAACCCTGTATGCTGCCAGGTCACCACCTTATAACCTGTTGTATCAGGGAGGTGTGATCGTCTTTATGGAAAACTCTCTTTCCTTTCCTTTCCTTTCAGTTCAATCTGGATGGTGGGAGCAATCGGTTCAAACAATTCCACAAGGGTCTCCTGCAAGCACTGGACATCTCGGCATTTCTGAACTTTGCCGCTTCCATAAATTGCAAACTTTTCCCAGTCAATACTAGCCGCTTCATCGCTTGGGTGAAAATATCTCACATAACCATATAACTTGTTAAATGCGGTCAGGTTGTTAAGTTCTTGGGTAGTTTGGGCGACACTCATGTGGCACACGACCAAAAAGAGAATGCAGATGGTTTTTTTCATAGAAGGTTTTTCGTGTCGACTGAGGGCTAACAGTGCCCCTTCTTGAATATGAGAATAATATACGGGTTAATGGACTAACGTTAATTTGAGGCTTAATTTGAAAAAATTAGAGTTTATTTTTTATCTAACGAGGGGCCATGGACCCAATGTCTTTTGGTGTGAAATGATTTGAAAATTTTGCCGGGCATTCACCAGAGCTTTTCTAAAGCTTTATTGGGCAACCAACAATAGTTTAAATAAATAAAGACAAAAAAGTCTTTTATTTTAAGAATCCGGTGCCTACCTTTGTTTGAAACAAAAGAGATGTTTTCAAAGGCGTGTGAATATGGAATACGCGCTATGCTGCACATAGCCCGAACTTCGAAGGAGGGGACACGTGTTGGTATCAGGGAAATCGCTAAAGCCATTGATTCACCAGAACCTTTTATGGCAAAGATCTTACAGGATCTGAGTCGCAAAGGACTCGTACTGTCCATAAAAGGACCCAATGGCGGATTTTATATGGATGAGATCCACCTGAAGATCTCACTTGCTGAAATTGTCACTGCTATTGATGGGGATCAGCTCTTCAATGGGTGTGGTCTGGGGTTAAAGGCGTGTAATGAAAGAAAACCATGTCCGATACATTATGAATTCAAAGCGATCAGAACAAATCTCAAAGCTATGCTGCAAGCCACTGCGTTGGAAGATTTTAAGGAAAGCCTTGAAAAGGGATTGTTTCATTTGAAGCGCGGTTAAAAAAAATTTGAAGTAATAAAGGATAAAAAAGTCTTTAATTATAACGATGCTGAAAATGAAACCGGGATTAAAATCTTATTTGCCAGGTATTTTCCTCTGGGCAGTTTACTACGGTCTCACGAATTTAATATTTGAACTTGTTTAAGATGATGAAGCAGGATATTCATAACATGGAAGACATTAAACTTTTAGTGGAAAGCTTTTACGGACGAGTTCGTAAAGACAAACTCCTGAAAGATATTTTCAATGAGAGGATAGAAGACCGATGGCCAGCGCATCTGGAAAAAATGTATCGGTTCTGGCAGACGGTATTGTTAGAGGAGCACACATATTATGGAAGTCCGTTTGTGCCTCACGCTAAATTGCCTGTAGAAGTACAGCATTTTGAACAATGGATTAAGTTATTCTATGAAACCGTTGATGAGTTGTTTGCAGGAGAAAAGGCAACAAAAGCCAAATGGCAGGGAGAACGCATGGCCAGGATGTTCCATTCTAAAATTGAGTATTATAAAAACAATTCAATCACTCCCTTACTGTAGATATAAAAAAACGTTTGAATAATGAAGATAAGAGACACACCACAAATAGTAATTCTCCAATCAGGAAATTCGGTTAAAGTACTGCAAGTAACGGGGAAGGAAGGAATGGTCATACCGGAACATTTCTGTACGAAAGAAGCGGTTCTCGTCATACAAAAGGGATCGGCAATTTTGAAAATGAATGGGAAAGAGTGTTCGCTGACGCGGGATCAATCATTCATTATACCAGGAGGAGCAAACCACATACTATGTATAACGGAGGGGTTTCAGGCAGTAGTAATGATGAGTATCGATTCGGAAATAAAGTTTGTTAATTAGTAAACCAAAAAATATGGAAATCAATCAAAATAATATTATCGGAGATCTGGTCGCACTAGACTATCGCGCAGCATCGGTGTTCAAAAAATACAGGATCGACTTCTGTTGCCAGGGTAACAGAACCATCCATGACGCTTGTGAAAAGAAAAATATTGACGCAAAGGTTGTATTGAATGACCTGGAGAAAGTCACGAATGAAGATGGAAACAAAGCTACAGACTATAAATCATGGCCATTGGATTTGTTAGCGGATCACATCGAGAAAAAACACCACCGGTATGTGGAAGAGAAAATATTGGAAATAAAGCCTTATTTAGAAAAGATCTGCAGGGTTCATGGAGAACGTCATCCCGAATTGTTTGAAATTCAGGAAGAGTTTAATGCGTCTGCGGGAGAACTGGCAGCCCACATGAAGAAGGAAGAATTTATTTTATTTCCATTTGTGCGAAAGATGGCAAAAGCCACACAAGACGGTGTAAAGGTAAATTCCCCTCAATTTGACACAGTACAAAATCCGGTACAAATGATGATGAATGAACATGTTACCGAAGGAGCCCGGTTCAGCAGAATTGATTTTTTAAGTAATCATTATACACCACCTGCGGATGGATGCAATACGTATCGGGTAACCTTTGCATTGCTGAAGGAATTTGAGCAGGACCTGCACCTGCATATTCATTTGGAAAACAACATCTTGTTTCCCAAAGCGATTGCTCTGGAGAAAGAATTAGAGTAAGAATAGCTGCAATCTTTATAAACAACCGGGTTATGCCAATCAAGCGAAACGAGTTTCTCACACCCTTAAGCCTCGAGCACCACCATGGCTTATTGCTTTGCTGGAAAATCAGGACTGGTTATAGGAATAACATTGAACCAAGCCGCATTCAGTCTTATGCCTACTGGTTTTATACGAACTATTTGCTTGCCCACTTCGAAGTGGAAGAAAAGTATGTGTTTTCTATTCTGGGCGATGGACACGAATTAGTGAAGCGGGCCCTGATGGAACACCGGAAGCTCAGGAGGCTATTTGAAGGAGTCAAACTGGAAGGTAAAAATCTTGGATTAATTGAAGAGAAGCTGGAGGCCCACATACGTTTTGAGGAGCGGGTTCTATTTAATAAAATTCAAGATGTCGCGTCTCCTTCGGAACTTGAAGGGATGCTGTTGAGGCATTCTGATCAATTGCAGATGCAACACGTTGAAGAGTGGGGTGACAAATTTTGGTAGGAGACGCACTTCCTTAAAGCGTATAAATGCCTCAGGCCGCCGGGATATCGAAATGGATGTGGATTCGAAGAAGGGCTTGCGAATGACAATTTGTCTTGGCTTCCAGACTAATTAGTAAAGGCAAAATTGCAGCACCGGTAACCTTCATGCAAACTTCCGGAACGACTTCAAATCTCGAGAGCGGGTTAGTTAACCTGTATCTAAAAACGAGAATTTGCGTGTAGTCAATTGATATTAAGAAGAAAGATCAACTAAGTTCTGAAGCAGAGGGTTTGAAAATAGTGTCATGCATGCCAATCACAGATCCTGATAAACCTTGGTTACAGAATCTTTCATCTAAAAGCAATCCTTTAACACTGTGAGCGGTGTCTCATTATCTCATCCGGAAATTTCTTGAAGGAACCACGCACGATAATTTTGAACTTTCACCTTGAACATCGGAAGTGACAAACTTGCTAACGCTTGATGGAATCACAGTCTAAAATAATGTATCTCTCTTTCGCTCAATGGAAAAATCCATCTTTTCCACTGAGTGATTTGCAGGAAGCAAAGCATTGAAGAATTCGCAAATTGTTTTATCTTTAACATTCATCAATCATGTATGAAGATCACGGCCCCTCTTGTGTTCTTGTTCTGCAGTATTTTTTATTGTCAGGCGTTCGCACAGACGCAATTATTCGAAGAGGCTTTTCAAAGCTTTTCCACGACAAGGCTTTGGGACTTCGAACAAATTGCCATCGATTGGAAAATGGAAGGCATCCTGCAGGCCGATCTTAATGAAGGTCTCAATTATCTTCTCGAAAACAAGCCGGGTCTTGCCGAAGTAAGCCTTACAACAGTAATTAAAAAGAATTCCGCGATCTGGCAGGCGTACTATTATCGCGCGGCTGCCCGTAAACAGCTACGGAAGTTCAGTCCTGCAGAAGGTGACATGCGACGCGCGTTGAAGTTGAGAGGAAACTTTTACGAAGGCTTCGTGGAACTGGCTAAGATTCTGCATCTGAGTCTACGAAAGGCTGAAAGTGAACACGCAATTGATAAAGCCATCCGGATTGATGCCTCGAGCGGCGCAGCGTACCAAGTGAAGGGAGATATTTCGATGTCATGGGGCGAGACCACGAAAGCCATCGATAGTTACATGCAGTGCCTGGCCGTGGATAGCCTTTTTCACGACGCACGTATTAAACTAGCGTTGCTCGACATTGTGATTAATAAGAAAAAGGATACTGCCCTGAAACGCCTTAACACAGTGCTTTCCTATGATTCCCTGCAACATGATGCCTTATTGTTTCGAGGGATCCTTAACTACGAAAAAGACAAAAAACAGACATTGGCGGATCTGTCAAATCTGATCCGGATCAGCCCCAACAATTGGGTGGGTATTTATTACCGAGGATTAGTCTCGGCTGAACTGAGAGATTATGCGGCGGCCTTCAGGGATTTCCAGAAAGTCATCAAGGCAACGGCCACGAGCGAGAACAATTTTGTCGGCAGGCAGACATCGCTTGACAAAAAAATTGATATGCAGAACGTGGGTGCATATCTCCTGACCAGGGTCTACGGCCTGAGCGACGACGATGCAGGGATTATCAAAGAAGCATATTGCCACATAATCACTGGGAGATACAGTGAAACCCATGAAGCCATCGACCGAATATTCAACTACAAGAGAGAACCGGGCGCTGTCTATTTAAAAGCTGTGGCGTTTGAGCATCAAGGGATTCATGCGCTGGCATTGGATTATTACGGTCGGGCGCTTCGACTTGATGATCAAATTGCAGACGCACACAAGAAACGTGGTATTTATGAGCAGGAGTTAAAACAGTGGGACAAATCGGTTGAAGATTTTACGGCGGTGTTGAAGTTGTATCCATATGACTTTAGAATTAACTGGATCCGGGGCCTGTCGTTCTATCATATGAAATGGTTCCCACAGGCCATTGCTGATTTCACTATTTTTCTGAAAAATGATAGCACAAATAAGGAGGCCCTTGGCGCCAGGGGCATGGCTTATTCTAATAGCGGTAAGCCTCTCCTGGCGTATGTCGACTTCGCTGCATCGGGGAACATAAAAGCTTTGAATTATATTCACATGGAGAAATTGGTAGACTCTGTGTTGCAGGCCAAGGATACAACGCTGGCCCTATCATGTCTAAGTATTATCACCAAGCACGTAGCGGTTTTCAGCGAAGGATTTGTTCAGAAATTCAGGATACACATCGCCAGGAACCAATGGGAGCCCATTGCCGATGACCTTTCGGCTGCATTAAGCAATTTACCAGCCGACCTTGCCAAGTCCAAGCACTCATACCTGCTAACAGTACAAGCGATGATGCACGCAAGAGACAAGCGCCGGGACGATGCCATGAAAACATTCAATGAGGCGATCAAGGTTGATGATGGGAATGGCGTGGCATATCTCGAGCGCGGACGGCTCTTCCTGGAAATGCGCAAATCATCGAAGGCAGAAAATGATTTCAAAAAAGCGTTGAGTCTTGGAAACGAGCAGGCAAAGAAAATGCTTGCCGGTTTATAAGCCACCAAATTAAGATGCGAATTGCCAATGCCTGTGGGAACCATGCTGTCCCGTTAGGCACTTTAGTGGCCGAAATCCCAAATGAAAGCTACCTGTACTGCCAAAGCCTTCGTGGCATCCGGCGCTGGAATTAGAGCTTCGGTTTTAAAAGAGGTAAGAATTGGCTTGCTTACAGAAACTTTAGCTATCACCGTTAGAAAAACATAGCAGAAGTAGGTTTCGAAAGCGGATTTAATAATATTCAAATTTTAATACGTAGTATAAAAAAATCATGCAAAGAACTCCTCCCTCGCAATCCTCGCTCAAATTCAAGCTCTCTGTATTTATGTTTCTCCAGTACTTCATCTGGGGATCCTGGTACGTCAGCATGGGTACATTCCTCGCGAATACGTTGAAGTTCGGGGGAACCCAGATTGGTGCGGCCTATGGCGCGTTTGCTATCGGCGCCATGATCTCGCCGTTCTTAGTGGGACTGATTGCCGACAGGTATTTTTCATCGGAAAAAATTCTCGCAGTTCTGGGCATCCTCGGGGGCGTGCTGCTGTGTTTCCTACCGCGATTCACAACCTTCTCGAGTTTCTATCCGGTACTCATCACCTACTGCGCGCTTTATGTGCCCACCCTCGCGCTGGGAAATTCGCTGTCGCTCACGCACCTGGCTGATTCGAAAAATGATTTTCCCCGTGTGAAGGTCTTTTCAGCCGTGGGCTGGATTGCCGGCCTTTTCACGCTCAGCGTAATTAAAGGCGAGCAGTCCGAGATCCAATTCTATCTTGCAGGGAGCGCTTCCGTATTGTTCGGGCTATTTTCGCTGACGCTCCCGCATACGCCGCCGAAGAAGACCGGCGCGCATGTAAGCCTCGGGGAAATCCTCGGCCTCGACGCGCTGGCCCTGATGAAGAAGCCCTCGTTCGCGATCTTCATCATGTGCATGTTTCTCATCTGCATTCCGCTATATTTCTACTTTGTCATGCTGGGGATCTACCTGACCGAGCTCAAATGGGATTACATGGCGGTGAAGACATCACTGGCCCAGGTGTCCGATGTTATCTTCCTGGTGCTGCTGCCGTTGTTCCTGCGTAAATTCGGCTACAAGATCACCATCTTTATTGGCATCATGTGCTGGGCCGCGCGTTATTTTCTGCTCGCGGGCAGTGTGGATTCAATTGATGCGCAGATGCTGTTGGTCTACAGCGCCATTCTGCTACACGGTGTGTGCTACGATTTTCTCTTCATTGCGGGTCAGATGTACGTCGACGACGAGGCCAATGAGCGGATTCGCGGGGCAGCTCAGGGGTTCATCGCATTCATCCTTTGGGGAGTCGGCGCCTTCGTCGGCACGTTGCTCGCGGGCAAGGTGCTTGCGGCCAACAAACTGGCGGCAACTTCCCCGGCCGGGTTTACCTTCGATTGGGAAAAGATCTGGAGCATTCCCGCATTTGGCGCAGTCGCCGTCATGCTGGTGTTCATGATCTTCTTCCGCGACCCGAGGAAAAAGTCGGGGAAGCTAACCTAATATAACGACAACATCGGATATGGATAAAATTTAGGTGATGTATAGGTTATATCATTATATATTCTGTTGCGATTATAATTGGTCAGTGGAAAGGGACCGTAGTTTACCGCGGCACTTCTCCCCCAGGATTTCTCGGATAAGCTAGAATATAATCTCAAAATTCTTTACGTCTTCCTTGCCTGCGTGCTCGCAGATCCACACGCACAAATTCCCTTCCTGATCTTCGTTGACGGAAAATTTTTGCATTATTGATTCCTTGCAACCTGCGTATATCGACGAATGCCTTTTATTCGCCATCGCTCTTTCTATGAGCAAATCGCGGAACAGGTTTCGATTCCTTTCTTGATCATCCTGTTCGCTACCTGCGATATCACACGCTCGTACGCATATCCCATCTGGTTATCTTGTTTTTTACATCGCAGTCGTAGAGGAATATTTTTTTGATGTTTCGATTCCCACTTCAATTCCCTGATCGCTTTCGGCAATTTGTCCAGATTGGAATAGCCACCCGTTGCCGGATTTGCAGCTCTTTCTGTAGTCAGTTTCTCCGAGAGTACTTTGCCTTCCTGTATAGAGTACTCAGATACACGGTCTTCTGGTGTGATGTCGAAAGACGAGAACGGGCGTTGCCTTCGCAGAAGCCCGGAGATGAGATCAAAGTGGATCCGAACGCAGTATGGGAGATTTGAGTTCCGATCCTTTCACCCACCGGTTATCATGTAAACGATTATGCACTGTCCTGGCCGTCGGACTGAAGTTTGGAAGGATTACATTATATTATCTGAATATTCGAAATGGATCGCAAAGACTTTGACATAAGGGCTAAAGACCTGTTTTGATCCGTGCAATATTTTGGTGACTTCTGAAGATGCTGATCAAATCGTAAGGTTTTCCATTTAAAATCCATTTTTTGTTTAAATCGATTCCGGTATATTTTAGTATATTAAAATTTAAAGCAAAACCTTAACCTGTATGCAAGAGAATTACAAAAATCATTTAAAATTATGGATGCT
>JBDSIM010000293.1:0-24326 GCA_039917935.1 Cyclobacteriaceae bacterium
AACATGTTTTTCCAGGAACAAAAATAAATTTAAATAGCTAACTTTACACTGAAGGGTTCTAAGAGTAGGGAAATTATTTGACATGGATTTTCGCAGATTGCGATTAAGCGCTGGATTTAAAGTGGCACACTACCTAAAAGTGGTGTTATTTATTCCTTTGTGTCTTTTCGCGGTATTGCGGTGTTTTTCACTTTTGCCGGGATGGAATGTGATCACACTTTTTCTTTTTTGGTTCCTAATCACACCCGTCTCAATTATTTTTCTGAGTTCAAAAATATCTTCAGGCGGTAATATTCTCGGTCAGGCAATGATTGCTTTAATAAGCTTTTACAGTATGATGATCTTTATGATCTATGAACATTTTGAGTCTGACTATTTCTTCATTATGGCGGCCAGTTTTTTGTATAATCTGTTGGTGATGATGGTTGCTATGATTGTAGACAGGGATGATAAAAAAAACACAAGTAAACCACCCATCAGTTCGAGTAACTCCTGAGAGAAAAAGTATGGAGCGTTTAATCTATACTTTTTGCAAGCTGATCACGAATCAGTATGGGGTTTTCAATCTTTTGCTGGCTGACCTCGGAAAATATTAAAGTCTCCTCACGAAATTGTTTTTCAAAGGGCGCTTTGTCCGCTGGGATCGTTTGTTTTATGACCCATATAATTTGCTTTCATATTATGATTTTGGTAGTTCCGTAGAAAGAATTTAACATACGTGTCCAGATTTGGGACCTGGTAGCCTATATGTCCAAATTCATGGGCCAATATCAAAAGTGAATGGAAAAGGCTCCGTACTTATTTAGAGCTGCAGAAGGAATTTTTGTAAAGGCCGGATTGTTTGGATTTTCATTTGATTCAAATAAGCCACCCGTGGTTCCAATCAGCAGCCTTCCGTTGGAATCCTTTCGCATTGTCATTGAGTTCTTGTTTTTGAAATAGGGTACAAAGGAGTTATTGAGGAACAAGTCAATGCCGGATGTGGTGATCACGTAAAGCGAAGTTTCGTTCCTGGGATACGGATCCCGCCAGATCACGTCACTACTTAGGGAGCTCGAATCGCCAGGAATATGTCTAAACCGTGTGACTGATCCTTCCTTTCCGTATGGGACTTTTAAATTCACTTTATTCAATCCATTGCCCATCGTGCCTGCCCACAGGTTTCCGGAGGGATCTTCCCAGAGGCCGGTAGTACGCGACGAACTGATAGTATTCTGATTTTCAGGATCGTGATCAAATCTCTCCATAGGTCCAGATTGAATCATTCCCGTTTTTTGATGAATAGGCAGGCTGACAATTCCCGCACCCGCCCTTCCCAACCACAATTTATTTCTCCCTTTTGATAGTTGGTTTACGGGCCCACTAATATTTTCTTCGGTTTTGATACGTTGAAAGTTAATTGATCCAGGTTCTTTAGGTAAAATCCGGGCATGAAGGATTTCATTGTCGTTCGCTGAGGCACTTTCAGTTTTGTTAATGACCAGATGATCCTCTCCGTTTTTATCATAAACGATCCTTGACGTTATTTCACCCTTAAGGTTATAATTATGAAATACCGGATTTTGTTTTTTTATTTTGCTGATACCCCGGTCATTGGTCGTGACCCAAAGATTTTGATCCCGATCAATTGTTAACCCCCTCAGGAAAGAGCTCCTTAAACCGTTTTGTTCATTGGAGGTTTCTTCAACTTTTATCATCGAACTATCGTTGGGGTTATATTTGTATAGCCCCTCTGCATGGGTGGTAAACCACATTGAACCCTCTTGATCTATTACTGCAAATTCCCCATTCAATGGGGCGTGCGTTTCCAAATGAACGATGGAAAAATTCCTGTCGACTTTCACTAGTTTATGTTGCGCTCCAACCATTATCAGCCACAGGTAATCGGGTTCTTCTTCGTGCGAAAGGATGAAAACGATGGTGGAATAATAGAGCAGGGAAGAATCCCTGGGATGGCAAACGGGTCGCCGAAATTTTTTAGTTGCTTTGTTAAAATTCCAGAGACCCTCCTGGCTTGCCAATAAAAGGACGGAATCCCGGTCGTGGAGAAAAATAAAACGATTTGACCCTACCGATCCTTTCTTTACCCCATTTAGGTAATTTATGGTTTCTCCTGTTTCTATGTTAAAGTTAAAAAGCCCCTGTCCTGAAAATGTTCCCATCCATATCGTCGGGCTGCTTTTGTCGAAAGATATATGACTAACTGGCTCTTTTGTATCGGGAAAGTATTTAATGAATAAATCCTTTTTTCTGTCATATCCTGACAAGGTTAATTTATCATTTAATTCCCAAATCTGTTGATAAATAACCCATGGATTTTTCGAATTATCCAGAAGAAGCGTTCCAGACCTGGTATTTCCAACTAACCGCATGTGATCCGTTGAATCATGGAGATAGACCTTAAAATTATACCCGTCGTATCGGCTCAGTCCATTGTCATGGAGGAACCACAAAAAGCCCAGACTATCCTGAACAACAGCATTGGAAAAGTTGGAGGGGAGTCCGGCGTCTGTATCAAAGTGTTCGTAAAGGTATTGTGAGGCTATAGGCTGAGCATAAAGCTGACGTGCAAAACACATCCAAAAGATTGTCCATAAAATGTACACCCTGAGATGCATAAAGATATTGAGGGAGGCCATTCTAATTTACGAAGAAATTTGTGAATGATACAATTGGTTTTTTTTACTTCTCCAGACAAAGGGAATCCTCAGGAATAGTAGAAAATTAGTAAGGTATGTAATACTCCTTTCCTTGAACAAGTGTCGCACAACCTATCCAAAAACAGATAAATATTTGGCATGCTCTGGAGTTCAAGGCGATCGGTGATTTACCCGTGAAGCATTCCTAATTTACATAAAGGATTTTGATATTCCAGCAGTAATATTTATTATCTCAGACCTAGTTCAACTTATTTTTTATCACCTGCAACAAAACAAGGTTCGAGTTTAGTTTCGTCTTGTTTTGCCTCTGGTAAGCCAAACTCTTTTCACGAAACCTTTTACCATATTCCCGGGCGTGCTGGCCACTTGGGTCGTTATCATTGTGCCCCATACTTTTACCCTTATAACCGTTTTCGAGATAATATTTGGAATGGAACTTACAATAGGTAGCAAGATTAGGTACCTGATACTTTACGTGGCCAAATTCATGGGCCAGCAAAGAAAGTGCGTTATTCACAATAGCGATTTTTACCGATACAGTACGCACGCCGTATTCGGAAGAGTACGCGTTTTGATCTTTTTCTTCCTGGGCAAGATTGGTTGTCCCGGCCACACCAGCAACCATTTCCTTCTCAGGAACGAATTTTACATAGACATCCAGCATGGTGCCCGAAGAATCTTTGATCATATCAATTTCAAAATAGAGCTCCGGACTAATCATTTTAAATTGTTCAAGCAATGTTTCGGTCAACTCGAAATAAATGATAAAGTTCTCCAGGTCGTTTATTTTCGTGTTAATGGAAATCCTTTGGAATACGGATAGTTGAACGTTGTCCTTTAATAATAACTTTAAACTTCTAAGCGATTCCCGTGCCCCGACAATATCGATACCGTATCCGTTTTTTATGGCTGCAGTTGAGTGGTATAAGATCAAAAGTGAAAAGGTTATGGAGAGGACATAGGTTTTCATTGTAATCAGAGTTTAAAAGGTGGATGATTGATTTTGGTCACTTCCTTTTCGGAAGTTTTCAATCAGGTGGGCCCACCCAAAAAACTGATCAGTGCTGCCGTCAGCTATTCACGATCTTTATGCAGATCGAGGCATTAGGTAACGGTAAGTAAGAATACATGAGAAGGCAATGGGATGCTTCGGCATATATCACTTTGAATATGAATTATCTAACCTTGAACAGGGGTAAATTTGCTCCGGGGAATACCGGGATAATGAGATATAACAGATATAACATTTAAGTGCTCATAGATAACATGAGCTGGAAGTTTGAGGGTTAAAATGTGAACCCGTTTTTAAAATAGTGTTCCTTTTTTGACTAGAAACGAATCGTACGGGCGAAAATTCAAGCGAGTGCGTTTCTAAATCACTCAGCTGAACTTCGTGGAGATTGCTATAGGTTCCTGGACAGAGGTGCAGGCTTTTCTTACTATAATAAAAGATGCAAGAGAAAAGAGTGGCCTTAAAGTAGATATTGACTATTTCCGGCCTGTCAACAGTGGTGCGGTGGACAGGTTTGTAACGGGATGGTACTTGAAAAAAATGGAAGAACTGGATGGAGATTCGAACATGGGAGAAATGTATGATAAGTACACGGCAATAATGAGAATGGTACAGGGATTGGCAGAATTATCTTAGCAAAGTAAAGTCCAGTCATACTGAACTGTGGGGTTTCAGACCCGATTTAAGTACCCCTAAACCAATCGCAGTTTCGTGAAATTAATTTTTTTTGCAACCTTGGTTCAATTAAAAAAGAAAAGTGAAAAGTTTCCTTTTTAGAAACTAGCTTTTGGATTTGCCCGCAGACTATTCATAAACTGGCTAAAGGGTAAACAGCCATCATTTCTAATTGAACTCTTTTTCTGATATCCTGAATAAGCACAAGGGGAGACACTACGTGATTATTACCCTTCCTTTGATAATCGATGTAATTTTCATTGAATTTATGATCAAAAGAAATAGCGTTTTTCCCACTGGGATCATTCGTATTATGACCTACGCAATTTGGATCAGTAATCCTGTTGTGGTAGTTGTCCTTATGAAATTGAAGGTAGCTGGAGAGATTGGGTACCTGGTATTTTACGTGACCCAACTCATGGGATAATACCCAAAGCGCCTTGCTTACTATCCAGATATTGACAGCGACCGTACCTTCTCCGTATTCCGAGCTATAAGTATTCCTATCATCCGCTGCATGCGCTATCGACGTTGTTCCTGCAGCCTGAATCCGCGCTTGTTCTTTGGGGATAAACTTTACATAAACATCCGTAATGCTTCCTTTACTATCTTTAATGGTATCAATTTCATGATACAGGTCCGGGGCAATGGTTCTCAGTTGCTCCAGCAAATTTTCCGTTAACTCATAATAGGAGATATAATCGATCAGTGATTTAATTTTGTCTTTTATTTTCTTTTTTTCAGATAGTGAAAGGTTGTTATTGGAGCGAAGGATATCATGAAGCCCTTTCAGTGACAATCTCCGGCTGATAATTTCTTTTTCATATCCATTTTTTATTTTGGCGGAGATGGAATGCATGCATAGGATAAGAATAGTAAAAAGAAGGCAATACTTTTTCATGGCAAATCAGAGTTAAATGGTGGAATGATTGATTTTCGAAATATTCAATCAGGTGGGCCCACCCAAAAAACTGATCAGTGCTTAAGCCATTGAGAATTTCATAACCTATTGTGGTTACGACCTCCGCAACAGCATGCACAATGATACCTATGAATGCAGGTGTCAAACTTGCAGGTATTTTTCAATTGATGTAACCTATCTACCCTGGATATGGGGTAATTTTGAGTGAAAGGCTATTTTGGAAATAGCATGTAAATTATCAGTCATTGATTTGCTCAAATCGGTCATAAGAGTAAAAGGACCGATTTACGAGGGGTAGCAAAAATCAGGGTTTTGCTTTATTTGATTCCGCAAACTGCCCCGGCGTCACGCCAAACTGCTCCTTAAAACACTTGTTAAAATAGGAGAGGCTGCTGAAGCCCACGGAGTACGCAATCTGGGTTACGTTGTCACTGTTCTTTGATAACAACTCCGCAGCTCGCTTTAACCTGATGGTGCGCAAAAACTGGCTTGGCGTTTGACCAGCCAGCGCTTTTATCTTTCTGTAAAAATGCATGTTGCTGTAAGCCGCTTCACGGCTTAACTCATCTATGGAGAAATTCTCATTATCCATATGTGTTTCGATGATGGCGAGGACTTTGGTCAGGAACTTTTCATCCAGGGATGTGATGGAGATATGTTTGGGCTCAAGCGTTACTTCCCTGGTGAACCGTTCCCGCATCTTTCTTCTTTCTTCGATCCGGTTGCGAACGATTAACTTCAACTCCTCTGAATCAAACGGCTTGGATAAATAATCGTCGGCTCCAATTTCTAACCCCGAAAGCTTGCTTTCGCGGTCGGCCTTTGCCGTTAATAATATTACCGGAATATGACTGGTAAGTTCATTGGTTTTAATAATCTCACAAAGTTTATATCCATCCATTTCCGGCATCATGATGTCACTGATGATCAGATCAGGGACGATCTCTTCGGCTTTATTCACTCCTTGTTTTCCATTCTCTGCTTCAATGATCTGATATTGACCTGCCAACGTTTTTCGAATATAGTGACGCATGTCAGCATTATCCTCGACAATCAATAACACGTGTTGAGAATCAATTGAAACGGTTTCATTTTCATTTCTGATTTCCATCCTTGTTTCCTCGGAGATCACCACATCAGAAAGTATTTCACTTTTCTTAAATCCTGAATTCGTGATCTCCTCTTTACTTAAGCGTTCCTTACCCAGCGGAAGGGATACCGTAAATGTAGTACCCTTGCCTTCCTTGCTCTCAACGGATATTCTGCCTTTATGTAGGTCCACCAATTCCCTGGCCAGTGCCATGCCCAGACCGCTGCCTTCATAACCACAGGTCTGAGAACTATCGACCTGGTAAAAGCGGTCAAAAACTTTATCGACCTGATCGACTGGTATGCCAATACCTGTATCCTTTACCGTGATGATACATTGGTCTTTCTCATCTTTCAGATTCAGGATCACCTCACCCCCTTCTATTGTAAACTTAAAAGCGTTAGACAAAAGATTATGCACTACTTTTTCAATTTTCTCACGGTCTATAAAAACAACAAGTTCCGGCACTTCAGGATAGAAGAAATATTTTATTTTTTTATCAGTTGCGAGGGATTCATAAGATGATGCAATCTCTCTGAGAAACTCAACTAGGTCGATGCAAGCGGCGTGAAGTTGCATTTTACCGGCCTCGATCTTGCTGAGATCCAGAAGCTGGTTGATGAGTCGTAATAATCGACTACCATTTCTAAGCACTGCCCCTATGACGGTCTTGGGATCTTCCTTAGCGGTTCCGTTGTATAGGTCTTTTAACGGTCCGAGTATGAGTGTGATAGGCGTGCGGAATTCGTGAGAGATATTGGCGAAGAAGCGGGACTTGAGATCATCTAATTCGCTGAGGTGTTCTGCGCGGTGTTTGAGTTTTACTCTTTTGATATCATAATTTCTCCAATAAAGCACCATGGTGATAAAAGCCAGACCATATAAAGTATAAGCCCACCAGGTTTGCCAGGGGGGTGGAAGAATACGAACAGCCAATATCGTTTCCTGATCACTCCAGATGCCATGGTGATTACTGGCTCTCACTCTGAAGACATAGTGACCAGCATCAAGATTTGTATAGGTAGCCGTCCGTTCTTTCCAGTCGGTTTCAATCCATTCCTTATCATATCCCTCAAGCTTGTGACGATACAGGTTTTTATCAGGAGAGGTCATCTCCATGGCTGAGAACTCAATAGCGAAATTGTTGTGTTGGTAATCCAAGAGCAATTCATCCAATACGCTAATGTCATTTTTAATACCAAATATCTCTTTTGAGTTTTCTCCTATTGAAGGAATTTCATTGTTAACCTTAAGTTGTGTTAAAACCGGATAAGTTTTCGCCCGGTTGATTTTGAGAGACAGCGGATCAAATAAAGTAAATCCAGCGCCTGAGGCGAACACAATCACTCCCTTTGAAGTGCGGGAAATGAAACCGATACTGGCAGGTAAATTATCGTTGGCATTAAATTCTATGGCGATGTTGTCTTGCCGGTCAATACATACAAGTTGATTTCTTAAATGATCAGTCATCCATAACCTGCCTGCATTATCCGTTGTCATACTTAAGGCTCTGTACTTTAGCAGGATCGGGGTCTTATTGATAATATACCTCCCGCGAATTTTGACAGCTTCATAAATGCCATTGTTATAGGTACCGATGAGTATTGTGTCTTCTGAAAGTTTTAATAAAGATCGGGGCTTCTCTACGTCAAAAACATGTTCAAAGCGACCATTCCGAAATAAATCTACACCACTCCAATTGATCACCCACAAAGATTTTTCATCTTCCTGTAAAAAACGCCAGCTATAATTATGACCTATGGAGTTTGTGTCAAGGTCATTATGCAGATAGTGAACAACGGAACTATCACTCCCATACGTCTTGTCGACGGCTAACATACTAACTCCGTATCCGCGTGAGGCAAACCATAAATTTTGCATTTTATCTTCATAAACTGCTCCGGTTAAAGGCCGGATCGCATTTGTTTTTTTTCATCAGAGATAAACCTTTCTTGTTTATTGGTTTCTATTATTCCTGTTTGAGTATTAACTGCAAAAGCTGTTATCCCTTTTTGCCAGGAGCATACCCATAATTTATTTTTACCAACGAAGGTGTCCATTATCAGACCTTGAAGTGGCGGATTAATATCTAATTTTTGAAACCTGACTGAATCAATGGCAGATGAAAGGATTGGAAGATTTGCAGTCCACATTTCATTTGTGTGGCCGTCTCCGCGGATTAAAACCAGATGATCCGTTCCATTGACCTGATATAATGAGCCGGTAATGAAGGCACCGGGTGTGTCAAAGTTAAAATGATTGAACCGAATCTTGCTGGGGCTGAATTGAAACAGGCCGTAGGATTCAGTACCTAACCATAAATTTTGTTCCCTGTCAATAAAAATATTATTGGCTAATCGGGCTATCTCAGCACCTCCTTCCAGGTAACCCGAAGAGCCATCCACTGGATCATATCGAAAAATACCATTTTTTGTTCCCAACCAGAATACACCTTGTCCATCACGTGTATGCATGACCGAATTAAAGGTCCGGGGAAAATTGAAGGATTGAGTAATAGTAAAATTTTGATCCAGCCGGATAAGCCCACCTGATGGAAATATCCAGATTTCATCTTCATTTTGGGAATCAAAAATTTCCCAGATATTTTTTTGATAAAGGATCGTGGAGTCTTTAGGATTACATTTCGGACGATTGAATATTTTTCTTTCTTTATCAAATTTCCAAAGACCTTTTAATGTTGCTACTAAAAGAAAGCTGTCACGGTCACTTATGCCCCTGATCGAATTGCTCAGTACGTTTCCCAATGAATCGATGCTTTTATTTATAAAATGGTTTGTCTCCCCCGATTCAGTGTCAAAACTGTAAAGCCCGGAATTAAATGTTCCAAACCATACAATGCGACTGTCATTTTCAAAACAAATTCTTGTCACTACACTCAACTGTAGATTCGGTTTATAGTGCATGAAACTGTCTATCTTCGGGTCATATTTCGAAAACAGTTCACTTTTTATCCACAAGTTTTTTTCCCGGTCTGTATGGAGTGATAAAATTCCACCGGTATAGGAAGATTTTAAAAGATTTTTCGGGTCAAACTGGTAGACTTTAAAATTGTAACCATCAAAACGGCTTACCAGTTCACGGGACCCTGCCCATATAAACCCATGTTTATCCTGGACAATCCCCCTGGTTTGGACTGTCCCCAATCCATTTTCAGGTGTAAAATGTTTTATAGTATACTCTGGCTGTAAAGAATGTTGTTGCGCAGCCAGGTGAATATGCACTGCACAACACATCCCAAAAGCCACCAATAAACCATATGCCCTGGATTTCATGGGGATCTCAATTAACAATGGAGTATCCCTAATTTACAGAAAGGAATTGAGAAATCGTCTGAAGGTCGTACCCGGTTTAAATAATAATCCCCTATTAAATTCTTAATACTATATATAATTTTTCCCCTATCTTCATTCGAAAAAATATTTTACTCCCTAAACCATCCGCCAAGCATGGAACAATTAAATGCCACCAAGGGAACCCGGGTACGATACGCCATGCTGGGTCTTGTATTTGTCAATGTGGTAATCAATTATCTCGACCGCACCAACCTTTCTGTGGCTGGCCCTGCTTTGAGTAAAGACCTGGACTTGTCATCCGTTGAATTAGGATTGATTTTTTCTGCTTTTGGGTGGACGTACGCTTTGCTGCAGATTCCCGGAGGGCTGATGGCTGATCGGATTCCCCCCCGGATTTTATACGCCATATGTTTAGTCACCTGGTCAATAGCCACCGTTTGTCAGGGATTTGCCAGGGGTTTTGTTAGTCTCTTTGGTTTTCGCCTTGCCACCGGCGCTTTCGAAGCGCCGTCCTATCCCATTAACAACCGAATCGTAACGAGCTGGTTTCCTAACCATGAAAGAGCCACGGCCACTGCGTTGTATGTATCAGGACAGTTCATTGGTCTCGCGTTTTTAACACCTGTTTTAGTAACTGTTCAGCATTATTTTGGATGGCGGGGTTTGTTTTTCGTGACCGGAATGACTGGCCTGGTGTGGGGTTTAGTGTGGTATCTGTTATATCGGGATCCCCTTCAGCATCCACGTGTCAATCAAAATGAACTGGATTATATTGAAAAAGGGGGTGGTCTCTTCAAAGAAAAAAAAGCAGGTGATAAAAACCCAGCATGGAGATGGGATGACTGGAAACAGGTATTTAATAACAGGACCTTGTGGGGCATTTACATTGGCCAGTTTGCGGTCAACGCAACGCTTTGGTTTTTTCTGACCTGGTTTCCAACCTATTTGGTTCAATACCGGGGGTTGAGCTTTATTAAATCCGGCTATCTTGCATCGGTTCCTTTTTTAGCGGCCTGTGCTGGTTTACTTTTATCTGGCTTTCTTTCAGACTATTTGATCCGGAAAGGAAAGTCTATCGGTGTGGCGCGTAAAACTCCGATTATTTTCGGGCTTCTCATCTCCGGATCTATCGTGGGTGCAAATTACACGAACAATACCACCTTCATTATTTTCTTCATGGCACTGGCTTTTTTTGGGGCTGGCATGGCTTTAATTTCATGGGTATTTGTATCGATATTATCACCCAAACATTTAATTGGATTAACGGGTGGCGTATTTAATTTCATGGGAAACCTTGCCTCGATTGTCGTACCGATCGTGATTGGGTTTCTTGTCGAAGGTGGAAATTTTGAACCTGCGCTGATATTTGTTGGTACTTTAGGAATTATCGGGGCCTGCTCCTATACTTTTCTTGTCGGGAAAATTGAGCAGAATACTTCTATACGGTTGGATGAAGACAGACAAACCTGAAGTTGAAAATTTATTCTTGCTGAATAAATCGCAATCAAAGTATTGAAGTTAACAACAACCAGAGAATTTTAAAGTTGACGATTTTCTCATGTCGAAAATCTGGCGGGAAGTCCTTCTTTTCTTTCATCTTCTGAAACTTTCGCGGAAAGTATAACAAATGGAATTTGCCTCAAAGAAAATCTATTGCTTTTTAATTCAGAGAGTAATGAGTATCCATCCATTTCAGGTATCATCACATCAGCTTAAGATGAGATCTGACTCTAAGCTGGTACGAAATTCACGGCTTACATCTCCGTAGAACTCTCAGCAACGACCTATGGGCAAGTTCTATTGATCATCCCTGATCATTCCAGGAAACCATTTCTCAGCATTTTTATAAAATATTTTATCAATTACCGCACGTGGTAATTTTAGTCCTTGAAACCCACCCTCCACCTCAGGTGCTTGCATTTCCTGATCCGCAGTGAAAAATCTCCAGTCATTGAGCCATATATCGTGCGCTTGTTTTTTAATCGTTGACGGAGTTTCCGTTCCGTTTACCAGTATGTCTGTAGCGTAGAGGAGCCTATCCTGGTACTGAATACAAAAATCATGAACGTCTTGCCAGTTGGTCTTCGCCTGATACTGCAGGTGAGATATACGGGCCGCCATATCTACAGCCATGTTTGGAAACTTATCTAGGCGTCTGGCAAGTTCATCCACACTCCATTCCAAACTTCCTAAGTGTGCACCTACGAATGTTAAGTCAGGATGCTTTTCAAGCATGCGGTCCCTCGCATCAATCTGCTCTTCATATGATGGAAAATCAGGATGTAAATACATATGATACTCCGGATGTCCGCTGAAATAACCTCTATCGCCCTGAATGGTCATCTTCTCCACAGGAAGCCAACAGTTCTTCGGTTCACCAAGATGCCCAACCACTGAAATATTATTTTTAACAATAAAATCAATTACCCTATCAAACCTGGGGTCATCAATCATTACCAACTTGTTATTCTTATCTCTCAGGCTCATGCCTATAACTTTATAAATTTTAACAGCAATAGCTCCTTCTGAAAATGAGTGTTTTAAATAGTCGATAGTTTGTTCCTGCCAATCATCGTCATTGAATTCTTCTATAGAAAATGTAGTTGCATAGGCGATACGATCCGGGAAAGCCTTCAATTGTTGCAGGGCAAATTTTTCTTGTACCTCCATTGAAGGAGGGTCATTTATATCATCCCAATTTATAGTTAGCAAACGGAAATTGTCATCCTCGGCCTGCTGGATCAAAGCCGTGTCATAGGTATTAATGTGAACGTGCGCGTCAATTTTTTTAACTGATTGAAAATCATCAACGGTATAATAGGCGTCTTTCGGATTATTTTTTTTGGACGTCGATTGTTTTGTTGAGCAGTTTGCGTACGACAATAAAAGGGCAAACAAGGCGAAGTATTTAAGAAGTATAAATTTCTCCATTTCATTAGTGGCTTAAAATTGCATTAGAAATCCAAATTACTTATTTTCGAAATTACCGTGTGTAATAAAACCGAATCGATAAAGGAATAAAAAACAAATTTATTCATTAGAAGTAAGTAGCCTAAGAAGTTTTCTGTACATTACTCCCATTGCCTAGTGCCCGTTAAATGCGGCGGTAAAATCAAATCAATATTAATTTGATTCATCAACCTTTTAAACATTTACAGCAATTAAGTTCAAAACATTATGATATAACCATTATAAGCATATACCCGGATAAAAATATCTAAATCCTGGATTGCCTGGGACGTGTTCCGACCTCAAAAATCCATAATTGTAGCTTCATGACAAAGGATTGCAATAATGTATCATAATGACAAAACGTAGATGAACACAATACAAATTAGTTGTTCTAAAAAGCTAAAACATGAAACCAAGGAGGTTCATACTGACGCAGAAAGATCAATTATTGAAACCTTAAGTAAGATCAATTCAATCGAAGATTATATAAAATTCCTAAAACTATTCTATGGATTTTTTAATCCGCTTGATATTCTCGCGCGAAGATATATAGATGAGAATGTATTGAAAGACATTTCAATAAGAGGAAATACCAAATGTATAATGAATGACATTGAAACATCCGCAGGTGATAAAATAATTTTATTAGCACCGTCCATTCCTCACGTAACGAATGTTCTACAAGCTTTTGGTGTAATGTATGTCATAGAAGGTTCGACATTAGGCGGTCAAATTATAACAAAAATGTTACGCCACAAGGATATTAAAATTGCAAATAACGGGTTAACTTTTTTTGAAGGTTATAAAGAGAATACACCAATGATGTGGGAAAACTTTACAGCATGTTTAGACGATAATTTTCAAACCGATGAGCAAATAAACCAGATAGTTCTAAGCGCAAAGGAAACTTTTATAAAAATGAAGGAGTGGATAATTTCAAATCATCTATAAGCAATTATCGTAAAGCCAAAATGAGCTGGCCCTGAATCAGGTTGGATGTTAGAAACATTCTCCTTAAGTCGGATTCAATTTCTTTAGCCGTGTCACTTTTTTGAAAAAACCCAAGCGCCCCTGATGTTAATATCTCGCCAATAATAAACGGATCAACACCTGTGCTGTAAATAACAGTGGAGATTGATCTATAACGGTCAGCTAGTTTCAATCTTTTCAATACCTGCAGGCCGTTTAACAAAGGCATATTAAAATCAAGAATTATTAGAGAGGGCAGTTCATAGTCACCCATTCTATTGAGCGTATCAAAAACATCTTTCCCATTTCTCACTGAAAATATGATAACTTGAGGAGCAATATTATAACAAGCATCCTTTAAAAAGCTTAAATCATCAAGGTCATCATCAGCAACCAAAATACAAAGTCCCCCACCCATGTTTGTAAATATAGTCAATTAACTAACAATCTAACCTTTGTTTAATCCGATACACCATGGGTATGGAGACTTTTTGTGACAAGCAGCCCCTTCACCTCACTAATAAGATACAGCCTCATGGAGCAATCATAGTTGTTTCAAAACTTGACCTTAAGGTAGTGCAGGTAAGCGAGAATATAGGACTTTTATTCGGTGTGGAGCCTCCAGATATGATTAACCGTTTCCTTGAAACATTTCTGTCGCAGGAAAGTTTTAAGGAAATTGAGCAAAAAGCAAAGGTTTCATTCGATAAAATCAGCACTTCATTTGCTATATCATTCTTAAACACTAATAAATCGTTAACATGCCTATCCACGGTGCATGAAAAAGACCAATGCATCATCATTGAAATCGAGTTTAAAAATACTATCCAGGCCAAGGAATATAAATTCACTTCAGTTTTCCAACAATTGCAATTGGTTATGTCCGCAATTAATGCAGCAAAGTCAATTCAGGAACTTGCTTCTATCGCAGCAAACCAGATTAAAGCAATTACTGGATTTGATAAAGTAATGATCTATTCTTTTGACAAAGAATGGAATGGTACTGTAATTGGTGAAGAGATGAACGAAGGAATGGATAATTATTTAGGATTAACATTTCCAGCATCCGATATACCTAAACAGGCGAGAGACCTTTATTTAAAATCTCCGTATAGGATAATTCCCAACAGGGAATATGTGCCTTCTAAACTCATTCCTGAAATAAATCCTGTAACCGGAAATGTAACAAACCTCTCCGATTGCAGGTTGCGAAGTGTAATTCCAGTTCATCTGGAGTATTTAAAAAATATGAATGTCATGGCCTCAATGTCAACCCGCATTATTCAGAAAGAAAAACTATGGGGATTAATTGCTTGTCATCATCGCAGTGAAAAATATCTTTCCTTTGAAGAGTGTTCCATTTTAGAATTCTTATCCAATGTGATCTCCTCAAAATTAAGCTCTATTTCTAATTTTTCATCGCAGGAGAAAAACATTAGACTTAATAGCCTTTATAACCAATTGACAGAACATATTGGGCCTAAAGATAATTTGATAACATTTTTAAAATGGAATCATGAATCACTATTATCTATGTTGGGTGCAGACTCCGTTGCGATTTGTTGGAGTGGTGAGATAGAAACAATTGGCAAAACGCCAAGTATAGAAGAAATTAGAAAATTAAGGGATTGGTTAACAACTACAGGATTATCAAAAATATTTCACAGTGATTCACTATCTCAGGCATTTGATGAGGCTTTCCGATATGCAGACGTTGCCAGCGGCCTCTTGTCGCTTCCTATTCAGCCTTATGAAGGCAATTACATTTTAGCCTTTCGTTCAGAAGCTATCAAAAATATAATCTGGGGAGGCAATCCAGATGAAGCAATAATTTTTGAAAAAAAATCCGATAATTATCATCCTCGAAATTCGTTTGAAATATGGAAAGAAACGGTAAGAAATACTTGCATTCCCTGGCCTGCTGATGAAATAGCCGTAGCCGAAAGATTCAGGAATGCGATTATGGAGCGTACCCTTCAAGCGCTGACAACAACGCTGGAGAAAAAAATTATAGAAAGAACAGATGCGCTGCTTAAAAGTAAAACAGAATTAGAAGAGACCTACAATGAGTTAATGCAAATTACTTATGTTGCAACGCATGATTTGCAAGAGCCCACCCGTAAGATTCACATTCTTGGAACTAAATTAAAGGAATTTTTAAAAGGAGAAATTCCAAATGACTACCTGATTCGAATACTGGCCTCAAGTATTCGCATTAGTACGTTACTAAGAGACTTACTTACCTATTCAAGGTTAGCATACCCGGCGACGGCGACCCAAACCAATTTAAATGACATCATAAAAGAAATATTTTCAGATTTAGATCTGCTTATTATTGAAAAGAAAATAAAAGTTGTAGTGGCTGATCTCCCTGTAATAGAAGCAGTACCAGATCAAATGCGTCAGGTTTTTTCTAGTTTGATTAGTAATTCAATTAAATTCAGTAAGGCCGAAGGCGCTTCACGAATAGATATTACCAGTGAATTTGTCGATATCCTGCCTGTTACATCCACGGAAAGTAGAAAAGGCAAATATTGCAGGATCGTTGTTAAAGATAGTGGTATTGGCTTTGACCAGGAATACGCTAAACAATTATTTGAGATTTTCAAAAAATTTCATGGTGAAGGGTATGAAGGCACAGGAATAGGGCTAGCTGTCACTAAAAAAATTATAGAAAAACATGACGGACTGATTTTTGCCGAGGGGAAAGAAAACGAGGGTGCCTCTTTTATAATTATATTACCCTTAAGGCAACATCAAATTAAAAGTTAACAGCGATACCGGTAAATGAGATTGAGGCACTGTGATGGTCAGGAACATTAACAACGCATATCGCGTCCGGTAGTCGCGTCCCAAACGCAAACACAAAAGACAAGTGTAGTTAAGCATCAGGGGAAGAGCTCCTCTTTCAACTTCTCCATATCTTTACTCTTCTTCCCTGCACAACCTTCATAAACAAGGCAATTGGAAAATCATTTTGACATCCATGACTTCATTTTTCCTGCAAGCGAAATTGATGGCATCCTTGTGGCTAGCATGGAGGAAATTGCCTTGATGACATTGGATACCATTTCACGCGGACTGGGAAAAAGCGTGATCCCACATAACGATTTTATTGGATAATAAATAACTGACTTATTTTTAACATGACGATAGGCTCGAAGTGAGACGCACCATACTTGTCCTATTTCTTTTCAGGCTGTGACTTTTCAGCATCATCCTGAGCGATCTTTAGCATTTCTTCTACCTCGAATCCGAGAGGCTCATAGTTTTCGACTTTTTTCTTGGCCTGAATCAGCGCTTTGGCAAATCCTTCAGGCATATTATTACCAGTCCACCAACTAATTTTTTCGCCATAAACCCAAGCATATTCATCAGCAGTTCGTAATGCGTAATAACAATTATGCTCAAACCAGGATGCTTGTTCCTGCGGGGTCAACATTTTTGCCTGTCCGCTTAACCGAAATGGAAAGCCATTCAATATTCCGGCCCAATTGCCCGCAATAAACTCAGGAGCAATCGCATGGCCAATTTCATAATTTGATGCGAATTTCGGTTGCAAGTCCTTCGGAACAAAAGCTCTTGCATCATCTTCTATTATATTGCGTAATTGAAAAAATTCAAGTGCTGACGTGTAATAATATGCTTCTTCGTTCGTATCAATGAATCGCACGTTAGGAGCAATGTTATCAAGAATACCAATTGTAAAAGGCACATGCAGACCCCACCAGGCATTGGCAAGCTCTGATTCCGCTTTTTTAATATCAGTTACTGGTAAAATACCTGCTGAAAAAGGTGAGCCTTTTTGGAAATCGGAAAACTCTCGAAGTGAAAAAATAACCAGACCCGGAAATTCTTCCTGAAGTGCTGCTATAAATTGGGCACCTCTTTTACGAACCTGATTGTAAAACTGTTGAAACGAATATTGTTCATGGCCTTGTTGTTTAATGTATTCCCACGGGTTAATTCCTGGCTTATAGGGTTCCGGATCCCACATTACACCTTTGCATTTCATTGCCTTGGCAAGTTTTGCAAAATATCTCAGGTTTATATCCACTATAGCCCAATCTTCATCTGAAAACCAATTCAACTGTGAGGCACCATAAATTACCAAAAAATTATCTGTAAGAATAGAACTTTGTGCGATGCCTGAAACAATCTGCATCTCTTTTTCCCGGGCTTCCTTACTAATATTTTTGCAAACATCAACCATGAAAATATTTCCTGCGCCTACATCTTTCGAAGCATTAATACCAAGACCATCGAAAGCGGTGTCTTCGTACTTCTTCAGACTGTCACGATAGGCAATAGTAGAAGGGGAACTCCAACCGAAAAAAATTAACTTTTTCTTTGTGACGGGGTCGTTTGGCAAAACCGTTGTTTGTGCCATTGCCGAAAGTCCAACGATATAAACAAAAGCCAATCCTAGCAAGGTTCTATTTTTCATCATACTTCAATTCGTGGTCATTGATCATAAATTATAAACTTTCTTCTAATAGCTATACTTTCTACCGAAATAAGCGGAGTAAAAGTGCCTTTGCCCCTTTAAATAACTGTGCAAATCTGGAAAAACAGATTTGGAATTGTTAAATCTAGGAAAATATGCCAGGAACCAAACAATTCTTGACTCCTGAAGATCAGGCGAGTTTACTTCCGGAAGCAGAAGGGGTTACATCCTGCTGTAGGTATAATTTATCCTTGCCTTGCTTTTGAAATGGAAACAACGTTATTTGAGCAACGTACCGAAGGATTAAAGCCGGCGTATAAACAGGTTGATTCAGATTTCTTCCCGGTCTTTACGACAGGGTTTTTTTATCAGCCAGGAGTTCTTGGTGAGGTCGAATGGCAGGATTAATCTTACCTGCAAATTCGGAGATTCCATCAAATTTTGTTGGTTCCTTATCACTCAAGTGCAGTCGCTAAAAATATTCATAAAATCATTTGCTTTTCATCCATAAAAAGAAAATGCCTTGAAAAGAACGGTGCACTTTTTACATCGTATAAGAAGTATATAGATGTTTCTATTGAAAAATGGTGCCTTGTTCCATTTTAATAAGAATCTTTCATATTTATTATTTAATTTCTCACCTCCTATCTATAATTTTGAAAGATGGAACCTTCTTTGCAATAATAATTTGTGTGACAAGACACAAGCTAAAGATTTCTTTCCCAATATTTTTGATACTACTGACTGGCCGCCAAAATGGTTTTACATAATTTCTGACCTCCTTATTTGGGCTGCATATTTCACCATCCATGTTATTCTAATTTATTTCATTAAGAAAAAGCAGGGGGTGCCGGACATAAAAGCATTAGAACAAGCAGGAGTTCTAATTTTGACAGAAGAGGGAAAAGGTTATACAGTAATGGAAGGTTACAGAATTCCCCCTGTGATGTTTACTGAAAACCAAGCCAACGCATTAATTCTTGCCGAACAATTAGTTCTAAAAACCATTCATTTGTCAAAGATTATTCAAAAGCTATCAACAAAATCAAAGCTGTATTAGGACATAATGTAAAAGACAAGCCAACCTTCAGGCAGGAAACGATGCTATCGTCCATGCCCCGAATTTAGGCGTCTTTCTTCTCTCGCCCGATTGTAAATTAATTGTTACTATTGGTCATGATCATGCAGATTCAATATCGATAAACTAATCGCCAAGGCTTCTATCACGGCATGTTTTCCGAGAAAAAGAATTTTTGAATTCTGAAAAACTTCTAATATTGCTTGCACAATAGATTAACCTCCCACTAAAAAAGCATTCCGTCTAAAGATATACCAATCGGAAAATTAAGGCGTCGCTGTAGCAGGTATTTGAAATTAAAACTTATAACTCATACTTGCCTTGACAAATAAGGGAGTACCAGGGGTAAAATGAATTTCTGAAACCGGATCAGCTTCATTTCGAAGCCTTGATTCTGTATCAAATTGTGCCTCACTCCATTCCTGGTTAAAGAGATTTTCGGCGGAAATCATTACATCATATTTTACCTTCGAGTAACGGAGCACGATATCAACAATATTATATCCCTTGGCAATGATCGAATAATTTTCATTTGCAGGCCTGTTGGAAAGATACCGGTAACGCATGGAACCGCTGATATCACTTTTCATTTTAAAGGTTAGTCCCCCAATGCTTGTTGCAATGGGCGCAAGCGGAATATAGTTCTCACCCTCCGGATTTTCTCTTGACCTTGGTTTTGAAAAATTCACATCTATATCCGCATACAGCCATGAGGCGACCTGGAACCTTCCTGATAAATCAAGACCATATCTTCGGGTTTTACCACTGGGCTCCACAATGCCTTCATCCCCCACATAGACAAATTCCTGGTCCAGATCCAATATCCATGCAGCAGTATTAAAAACAATCCTAGGGTGTGGCTTAAAAACAGAACCAATATCCGCTCCATAGGCTTTGGGTAAAATAGCTTTCCCATCCTGCGCTACTACCACCCTTGTGTCATTGGAATGAAAACTAATACCCGTCTTAATATAATACTGAACCTGAGGACTAACGGTGTATTGAAAGTTTAATTTCTGACTCAGGGTACCTTTTGCCACTGCTTTTCTGCTAAAAAGTGTATCCAGGTTATCCGTATAATCAAACAGAAACTGATCGTAACGCAAACCTGCATTTATATTGAACTGAGAACTGAATTCCAATATACCATCCAAATAAGCAAAGGCATTGGTCTCACCTATATCTCCATTCTTGATCTCCGCAATAGTCATTCTTCTGGATTTGGTCCGTGATAATTCTGCTCCCTCAACCACGTCATAGCGAAGGCCCCCTCCTGCTTCCGTTCTAAAAAGACTATTTCTAACAAGAATGTTTTTATGATAAGAGCCTGAATATCCAAATATCTGTCGTCCTTCTTTCTGCCTGATCTGATCGCCATTCACATTGTCATGGAGAAAAAAGGTAAAGTTGGAATACAACTCAAAGTCATAATTTATATAGTAGGCCCGATGCCTTAGTAAGGCATCGCCGGGCAAATTTTTAAGCAATTCTATATTTAAGTTTGATCGACCGGTACTTCCACCTTCTGTTGGGTCTATGCTGCCAAAGCGATTGAGACCTGCCTGAACTGCTCTCTCCGGAATCTGCCCAGACGCGTCCCATTTTGATTGAAAAGTAGAAAGGGAAACCGAAAGAATTTTATCCTCATCCAGGATACCACGGTATTTCCCAAACAAATTTAGACGTGTAAAATTTTGCGGGCTTTCAAAATATCCATTGGTAAAACTATATTCAGATGCCATGTACGCCCCTTGTTTTTTACTCTTAGCCCGGTCACCCAACAAGTCCAGCATTAAAACGCTGCGGTAGCTATCAAAAGCGCCTGCTTCAAATTTAAAGCTACTTTGATCAAGACTATTTAATGTTTGAAAATCCGCATAGCCGGCTGTAGAAAAGTTACCAAACCTTGCGTCGTAAGGGCCTTTACCAAAATTGAGTTTTTCTGCTGTTTCAGGAATTACAAAGTGGAGATCTGAATAACCCTGGCCATGCGCATGCGAAACCATATTCACGGGCATTCCATCAACGGATAGATTAATGTCTGTACCATGATCAATGTCAAAGCCTCTCAGAAAAATCTGTTCCGCTTTTCCGCCTCCCGCATGCTGAGCAATAAAGAGGCCTGGTACGGATCTTAATAAATCTTGTGATGTTCGTATCGGTTTTAAAGCCAAATCCAATCGACTAATCGTAATCAAAGAATTCTGCTCATCAGATTGAACAATAATTTCGGATAATTCCAGGGTCCCTGATATAAGATAAGAAGACAGTACGGTCGTCTCATTTTCTTTAACGTCGGTCTGTATTTCTATGGAGGCGTATCCTATGAAACTGATTAGAATAATATAATTTCCAGCGGGCACATCGTTAAATTCATAAATTCCAAAAATGCCTGATGATGTACCCTTCCCTATATCTTTTAATATTACCGAAGCCCCCTGTAAAGGTAGGTTGGAGTTTGCATCGTAGATTGCACCTTTAATAGAACCATCGTGTGCTAAAAGAAAGTGGGACATCAATGCAAAAAGTCCCACCAATTTACTTTTCATGAAGAACGGTTAATTTATTTTTAGTTAATCCATTAATTTCGTTGACAACTGTTTGATCGAGAAAAGGATCTAATTGGAGTGCTTTGTTCATCAATGCTAATCCCATTTCCTGATCACCCGACTTATAGGCTATGAATCCTTTCAAGCTAATAAGTTCAGCATCCTGCTTATTGGTTCTGGAAGCTTTTTCAATTAATTTTCCAGCTTCCTCAAGATTATTTTTCCTGTAAGCGATGCTCGCCATGGTTTTGCAGACATCAATATTCTCGGGCCTTTTCCTGTATTCTTTTTTTGCAAAAGAATAGGCTTCATCAAGATCATCGGTGATATTAAGGTGAATATTGGCAATCTCAAGATTCACGATATGACCTGCCTCCTGATCTTCCTGAAGGCTTTCGAGTAATTCCTCCGTCATCGACTTTGCCTTATTTTTTTCTCCAGTAACCTTATATACCGAGGCCAGTTCCTGTTGAAAGGAGAATTCGGGTATTATGTCTGAAGCTTTCTTTAGTAATTCAATTGCTTGAACATAATTTTTCTTTTTGGCTTCTAGTCGGCCCAGACTGCCTATAGCGAAGGGGTACTGGGGTCTTTCTGCCAATGCCATATTGTATTGCATTTCAGCTTCATTCAGCTGACCAATCGTTTCATATAGTCCACCCAATGTAATTCTAGCCCAGGCTGTCTGCTCAAGGCCTGGCATGCCTGATAAAATGGCTTCTTTCATGGCTTCGATAGCGCCCGGAACATCTCCATGAATTTCTCGCAAATAAGAAATCCTTGAATAAGACCTGATGTCCGGCCGAATGGAAGTCATTCGATCCGCAGCTTCAATAGCTCTCGGATAATCCCCTAGTTCTACATAGGCGTCACAAAATACCCCATAAAGCGAGGCAGTTGTTGAGTCTATCTTTAAGGCGATCATTCCAGTATTCAAAGCTTCTTCAAACTGATGGAGTGATAGCTGCACCGTTGCTTTAGCTACCAATGCTTCAAATAGCAGGTTTTTATCCTGGGGATTTGAACTTATAACTTCATCCAGCAGATCTTGTGCTAAAGGATAATAATGCGGATGCTCCCCTGTTATTCTTGCTTCCTGCATGTAGGCAAGGGCAAGCATTAATTTTTTCTTTTCGTTATTTGGTTTTCTTCTGATGTCATCTTGCAAGGTGCGTATTGCAGCCTTTGTATTGATCCACTCAGTAGTGGTTGAGATGGGGCCTTTTCGATCCAACAGCTCCTCTATGGGTTTTTTTTTATTTTCGCAAGCCATAAAAGGCTGCATAATTGCTACGAGAAACAGTACCGTGTATAGTCTTTGCATATCTAACCAGGATGTAAAAAGGCTTCCTTGACAGGAAGCCTTTTTTATTTATAAACTAATTACTCAACAATAAATTTCAGTGACTCTGTATTGCCGAAATCGTCTTTAACAATAGCATAATAGGTGCCTTTCAAATACGAACTGACATTAACAGAAATTTCGTGCGTTCCTGCTTCCGTAACCTCTTCATTTAAGGGTTTGGCAACAAGCGCTCCGCCTTTATCAAAAATATTAATGCTCACTTTTCCATTTTCTGGAAGCCTGTATTTAAAGTTTGCAACATCGGTGGAAGGATTAGGAAAAGTCTCCGCCATAAAAGTGATTACAGGAGCGGAAAGGTTCATGACTGATTCCTCACTCATTGATCCGTCTATCCTTGTCGTAACGGGCGATATTTGAGTGGGATACGTATAATCAAATCCCCTCCATGGCCTCTGCAAATAAGGAAATCTATCTTTAAAAAGAGTATCATTAGCCTCCACCCCCGTGGTGAAAGTAAGTACATCGACCAGGTCTTTCGTGACGGGATTGGGAGAACCTGCCTGGTAATCGTCATACCATAGGCCAATGGCTGCCAACACCACTCCAGAAACAGCCTGTAACTCAATCCTCGTTACGTCATCTTCCAGCCTTCTACCATTCGGAAATCCATCCATATTAGGTATGGTCTGTAATCTTTGATTCGTATTAAATCTTGGATCAGTCAAACCTAATACGGCTGCCTGAACTAATCCAAGAGAGCTGAAATCAGGATCGTCTCTCTTTGTAGGAGGTACGGCCATATTCAATCTCAGCATGTCACCGAATGTGGGAAGGAAATTATTGACAAAAGGCTTTCCTTTGGCTAACGGATTTCCGCTTTTTTTACCTGTCGCCAGTTGGTAAGGGGCGAGATTTGGAACCCCGGTCATAAAGATTGGCAGAAGATCGGCAGACCTTGGTTCGCCCTTTCTCAACAAATATTTTCCAAAAAGTGCCTCGTCGAAGGCTGTTCCTTTCGTGGCGGGGTTACCCAGTAAACCGGATAGCCCGTCTTGTCCATTTCCGAAATCGAACTGCTGAAGTGAGTTACGCTGCACCCTCAATTGTGAAAATCCAGGAACTGCAGGTCCAAACTGTTCATCGTCCATATACAACGCGAGTTCAGGATTAGTAAAATATTTTTCAAGTTTTTTATCCTCATTGTATGGTTTCAAGGAATTCCAATAGTCTTTCTGACCAATAGGCATAACGGCTTCGTTGGTTAAAGGCATCCCAAGTCTAGAAACCTGAACCCACGCTCCACTATGTTTTTCCACTCCATTGCCCTCCAGTACTCTCATCTTACGTCTGCT
>JBDSIM010000294.1:0-4439 GCA_039917935.1 Cyclobacteriaceae bacterium
CGTCGGGTTGAAGAATGATTTTTCATAATAAAGAGTTTGGTTTTCTAAGTTTTTTTAAAAACAACGCGGTCTGATGCTTCATTGCCAGAAAAATTATTCTGGGGATTATACTTGATTTAATTTTGACAAGTCTGCCATAGTCTTCAACGCTTGAGCTCTCCCTCTTTATTTGCTTAGTGGAAAAACTCAACCCCTTGAAAATCCATGAATAACGGCCCGGATTTTTATTCTTTGCCTCATTAAAATGCGATGGTCTACAGGCCTAGTGCCAAAATTCAACAGGCAAAATGTTTCCGGCTTTTAACACCATTTCTATGGTGGTTTTCACTTTGAACTTATGCAACAATTTTTTTCGGAAACTTTCTACCGTATGGAAACTGATGCCCATGTGTTCGGCAATCCTTTTAGAAGATAAACCATGAGCGAGCAAATGCATTACTTCCTTTTCACGTGGTGTGATCTGGATGGGTCTGGTGTCTGGATTTTTCAGGGTGGATGTTATCATCGTGTGAGCAGGGTTGTGCCGTAAAATGATCGTGGTTTTAAATCAGGGAATAAAAATATTCTTCATCCGTAACTTTTCTCCATGAAACCAATAAAACGCTGGTTCGATTGATCGGCTAAAGATCGGATGCTACTTTCGCCTTGGTCCTAAATGCCTAAAAACGCCCGACTAAGTTTGGCATTTTTTACAGAAAGATCAATACCTGAGTTCAGGGATATTGCAATATTATAAGAAAAGACTAAACAGTTGCAAAAAAGGCAGTTTTCGACCTCCCAAGCCCAAAATCATTTTCTTTCGTACTGATTACTCTACTCTCCGGAATACTGCGCTCGCATTGTGTCCCCCGAAACCAAAGGTATTGCTCAGGGCAATCTTAACATCCTTCTTAAATTTTTTGCCCAATACGACATTCAAGCCTTTGGGCATTTCAGGATCAAGATTTTTTGAATTAATTGTAGGCGGTATAATTCCTTCCTGGATTGTTTTGATACAGATCAATGCCTCAGCCGCGCCAGCAGCGCCGAGCATATGTCCGGTGGCGGACTTTGTGGCGCTGATGTGAAGATGTCCTGCATCTTTGCCAAAGAAACTCGTCACCGCTTTCATTTCACTTACATCACCCATCGGAGTGGAGGTTGCATGCGGGTTTAAATAATCTACTTCGTTTTGGTTTATACCGGCATCTTCTAAAGCCCATTTCATTCCCAGTATGGCGCCTTTGCCTTCGGGATGGGTAGCCGTCAAATGATAGGCATCAGCAGACATACCACCCCCTGCGACTTCGGCATATATGTTTGCACCCCTTCGTTTTGCGTGTTCATATTCTTCCAGGATGAGGGCACAAGCGCCTTCGCCCATCACAAATCCATCTCTGTCCACATCAAAGGGACGGGAGGCAGAGGCTGGATCATCGTTCCGTGTAGACAATGCCTTCATCGCCCCGAATCCGCCAATACCTGCCTGATTTACCGCAGCTTCAGAACCCCCCGTTACGATCACGTCGGCTTTACCCCATCGGATATAGTTCATGGCATCAATAATGGCTGTCGTCGAAGTTGCGCACGCCGATACCGTTGTAAAATTTAACCCCATAAAACCATACTTGATGGAAATCCAGCCTGAAGCAATATCCACAATCACTTTTGGAATAAAATAAGGATTGATGCGCGGTGTTCCATCTCCTCTTGCGTATTCCATGATTTCCTGCTGAAAAGTATAAAACCCTCCATTGCCAGATCCCCAGATCACCCCTACCCTTTCCTTGTTAGTACTGTCAAGATCAAGACCTGAATCTTTCAGGGCTTCTCCCGAAGTGACCAGCGCATATTGTGCAAACGGATCCATCTTCCGGATCTCGCTTTTTTCAAAATAATTCAGGGGATCGTAATTTTTTACCTCACAGGCAAACTTGGTTTTAAATTTCGTAGTGTCAAACTTGGTAATCGGCGCCGAACCACTCTTACCCTCAATCAGGTTATTCCAGAACTCCGGCACAGTATTACCCAAGGGGGTTAAAGCACCTAAACCCGTTACTACTACCCGTTTTTGCATGAAGTACACAATTAAAAATTGTTTATTTAACTTTATAATTAAACTGCTCAGGATCAATGTCGATATTCAAGTCTAATTTTTTATGTCTGATCCAAAAACACGACAGCATTTCTTTTCTTTATTTCTGACATTGATATAAGTAATCTCCAAATTTTTTTTAGTTAAAAACGCTGCGCTAACCAACTTCCTTAACTATTTCCGAATTCTTATCCGTTATTATGCCTAAAACAATAAAAAATTCGATTCTCAAAAATACAGGTAAATATTTACCATGCTTATTGGTTCAGAAGTAAAAACAACCATAAAAAATCAACCTTAAACCCGGGAAGGCTAGTGCTGCCCGCTATACTTATGATCAATCTTGGGATAATCATTCCGCTTCAGGGGAATCTGCATTCCTCTTGTACTTTCGAGCCAGTTAAATATCTCTGAAGAAAAATCTTTGGTCATTGACGAATACTTTGGATCAGCAATGAGATTTTGCATTTCATCCGGATCGTTCTTCAGATCGTACAACTCATTCTGAGTCCACAATCCATAATATTGAATGTATTTGTACTGATCCGTTCGAACGGCAAACATGGTTGGCGTCTGTGGATAGTGGTACTCCCAATAGTATTCATAAAAAATTTTATCCCGATGCTGTACAGACTTTCCGTTCAAAACGTTTAAAAAGGAACGTCCCTGCATAGTAGCAGGAACAGGGATTCCCGCAAAGCTTAGCAACGTTGGGGCGATATCGATGTTTTGAACAAGGGCCTCGCTAACACTTCCCCGTTTAATAAGTGATGGACATCTTACTACCATCGGTACCCGCATGGATTCTTCATACGCATGACGTTTGTCGATAAGACCGTGTTCGCCGAAAGAAAATCCATTGTCACCCATATACATCACGAGCGTATTTTCTTCCAGACCGTTTTCCTTCAGGTAATCCAACACCCGCGATACACTTTCATCAACGCTGAGCAACGTTTCAAGGTATCGTTTGTAAAAGGTTTCAAAATCAAACTGCCCATGATACATGTAATCGACACCATGCCAGCTATGACGTTGTTCTTTCACCCATTCAGGTGTGTTACTTTTTTTGTACTGATCAGAGGCGGTTAAATTGTAAGAAGGGGGCAGCGGAACGGTTTCACCCTGGTATTTGCCTTGATGACGTTTGGCGGGCTGAAACATTGCATGAACACCTTTATGGGACAGATAAACAAAAAAGGATTTCTTCTTGTTGCGTTTGTCGATCCAGTCTACCGCATGGTCCGTGATGAGATCAGCAATATAAGCCGAGTCGGTAAATTGTATTCGTTTGCCGTTGATATTCAGACTTGGATTGTAGTATTCACCCTGGCCTTTGAGGCCTTCCCAATGATCAAATCCCTTTCTTGGCTGATCCCCTTCATTGCCCATATGCCATTTACCAAAGAAAGCAGTCTGGTATCCTGCCTTTTGTAAAAGTTCGGGGAAATATACAATATTCTCCGGTTCAGGCGCGGTGTTATCCACAACTGTATGGCTATGTGCATACATTCCGGTAAGCACTGAAGCACGGCTTGGGGAGCAAAGGGCCGTAGTGACAAACGCATTTTTAACATGCATGCCTTCTGCCGCAAGTCGATCCATTCCGGGCGTTTTAAGAAATGGGATCTTTTTCATAAAGCCCATAGCGTCATAACGGTGGTCATCCGCGATGATGAAAATAATATTTTTCTGTTGGGGAAAAGCATCCAAGGCCACAACGCATCCGAAGAATAAAAGAAACCACAATCTCTTCATAGCTGATTTATTTGGTATCGAAGAATTTTTCCATCACAACCCATTTTTCTCCAGGCCTGGCAAATGGCAGGGCTTGCTGATATTTCCACATCAGACTTTCCCACGTTTGCACCATCGGATTTGCTTTATCCATCTGGTCCTTTTCATCAAAACTAAAGCCATCGCTAACCTCCATGATCATAAACATACGATTACCCGTCCGGAACAATTCCATCCTTTCAACACCGGAGTCCTTTATACTTTTTAGAATGTCAGGAGAAACCTGCTGATGATGACGTTCATATTCGGCGATCAATTCCGGATTGTCTTTCAGATCAAGTGCCAGGCAATACCGTTTCATGCAGTGGCGTTTTTAATTTTATAGCCACTCAGTCCATAATATACCACGGCCAGAAAACACAGTGCAGGCAAAATGAAAGATTGCTGGATGCCCACGCTATCCGCCATCAAACCCATAAACGGAGGAAGGATCGCGCCGCCCACAATGGCCATGATAATAAATGAGGAACCGAGTTTTGTGTGCTCCCCAAGACCTTTAACACCCAAAGCAAAAATTGTGGGAAACATGATGGACATAAAAAAATTAGTCCCCAATACAGCATAAACG
>JBDSIM010000295.1:0-7470 GCA_039917935.1 Cyclobacteriaceae bacterium
ATATAAAAAAAAGTATGACCAGGTTTTTTCAAGGCTGGCCTTTGGCGATACCTACCTCGCAAACCTGACCATGAAAACAAAGGTCAGTACTGAACAGACCTTAAGGGATATCTTTTTCCTCAGCCAGGCAAAATATAAACTGCTGGTAGAAAATAGTTTTCTGGTTTTTTCACCGGAGACATTCATTCAGATCAGGGATGGAAACATTTTTTCGTTTCCTATGAAAGGAACCATCGATGCGGATGTTCCACATGCATTCGAAAAGATATTGGCTGACATCAAGGAGATGGCCGAACATGTTACCATTGTTGATTTAATCCGGAACGACCTGAGTGAGGTTTCGGATAACGTACAGGTTACCCGTTTTCGATATATTGACGCTATCCGAACGACGTACAAAAACCTCTTGCAGGTCAGCTCTGAGATCAGGGGGGACCTGCGTTCTGATTATGGTAAACATTTAGGAGACATCATTGTAAAACTTTTGCCTGCCGGATCGGTAAGCGGTGCCCCCAAAATCAAAACCCTGGAAATAATCCGGGAGGTTGAAAAGGAAAAGCGCGGTTATTACACGGGGGTAGTAGGTTTTTATGATGGCGCAGTATTAGACAGTGGTGTCATGATCCGATTCATAGAGAATAACGATGGAATCCTTTATTACCGCAGTGGCGGGGGTATAACCACGCAAAGTACGCCAGAGACTGAATACCAGGAAGCTATTGATAAAGTGTATGTCCCGGTTAATTGAATCCATAAAATTTCAGGATGGAGAATTTTTGAATTTATTCTACCATGAACAAAGGATGGCGTTATCCATGAAAACACTTTATGGAATTACTCAAAATTTTCCACTCGAAAAAAAGCTTGCGCAATATGCTCCCCGGCAAGCGGGTTTATTCAAGTGCAGGATTGTTTATGACGATAAGGCTCATGAAATTACCTTTACGCCTTACACTCCGAAAATGATACGTCGAATAAAGGTAATAGCAGATGAGGAGATAATGTATGAATTTAAGTATGAGGATCGTCGGCAGATTGATCGATCATTCGCCCATCGTGGGGAGTGTGACGATATTCTAATAGTTAAGGGAGGTATGGTTACGGATTGTTCTTTCTCCAATATCGTTTTCCGGAAAGGCAAGACGTGGTTTACACCCGCTTCAGCCTTGCTTAAAGGAACCATGCGGCAAAATCTGATTGATAAAAACGTTATCCAGGTGCGGGAAATACAATTCAGGGATATTCCGACTTTTGAAACTTTTAAGATTATAAATGCCATGCTTGAATTTGACGGTCCTGAGATGGCAGTATCAGATATTGTTTTTTAGCTTTCGGAATGATGCGTATTCTTATTATATCTTTTTTATTACTTTCTACTTTCGCACAAGGGCAAATTGCATTAGCGACAAAATCAAAAAAAGCGATTGAGTTTTATACTGAAGCTGACAATTATCGCGTGAGGGGACAGTTTTCGCAGGCCATCGGTCTTCTTAACCAGGCTTTGGATAAGGACAAAAACTTTGTCGAGGCTTATTACAGGTTGGGGATCATTTACATGACCCTCAAAGATTTTCCTCTGGCGATAAAAAATCTTGAAACAGGAGTCAGTTTGACAGAGGATATCAGAAAGCAAAGAATTTTCTGGTACGACTTAGGCGAAAGTTATTTTACAGTAGGTAATTACGATAAAGCCGAAAAAGTAATATCCGATTTTTTAAAGTCTGAGGTTCAGAACAGGCAGAAAATAGACCGCGCCCGGTTATTGATAAATAATATTGAGTTTGCAAAAGATAATAAGAACAATACATCTACCTATAAATTAAAACCTTTAAGTGATACTGTGAATGCTTTTGTGATGCAGTATTTCCCTGTGCTCACGGCCGATCAGCAGGAACTTATCTTTACACGGAGAATGGGAGGAGGGCCGAATGATGATGAAGATCTGGTTATTTCAAAAAAGAATGATAAAGGTCGCTGGGAAGAGCCTCAGTCATTATCGAAAAATATCAATACTCGTTTAAATGAAGGCACGTGCACTATTTCCGCTGATGGCCGAAAGTTGATTTTTACTTCCTGCGTAGGCAGGCAAGGCCATGGAAGTTGTGATCTCTTCCAAAGTTTTCGCGTGGGCGACGAATGGACCGAGCCTAAGAATCTCGGACTTAACGTCAATAGTGCCGAGTGGGAATCGCAGCCCTCTTTATCTGCTGATGGCAGAACATTATATTTCGTTTCTGACAGAAGGGGTGGTGCGGGCCGCCGGGATATTTGGGTAAGCGCATTGAATGACAAGGGGCAGTGGACTCGCGCTAAAAATGCGGGTAAAGCCATCAATACCATTTACGATGAGATTTCACCTTTTATACATGTCAATAATAGAATACTGTATTTTGCCTCGAACGGGTTAACAGGTTTTGGTGGTTATGATATTTTTTCCACTGAGAAGGATACGGCATCCTCCTGGTTGCCCCCGCAAAATATGGGCAGTCCCATCAATAGTCATGAAGATCAATTCTCCTTGTTTATTACCGCTGACGGAAAGAAAGGGTACTACTCACACGAGGAAGACAAAGACGGCGGATACTCTACCAGTCAGATTTTTGAAATTCAAATTCCTGAAGAACATCAGATCAGATTCAAAAGCAATTATGTGAAGGGTATTGTGCGCGACAGGATCACCCGTGAACCACTGTCTGCAAATATTGAATTGATCAACCTCGAGACACATGAAACTGAATCCCTCATCTCTTCTGATTCCATTAACGGAGCCTATTTGATTGTTTTGACGCAGGGGGCCGAATACGCTTTGTACGTTAACAAAAAGGAGTACCTGTTTCAGAGTTTAAACTTCAATTACTCCGTGGTTAAGGACTATGACCCAATAATACTTGACATTGAACTTGAGAAAGCGACTGAAGGCACCACAGCTATCCTGCAAAATATTTTCTTCGAGGTGGATAAATTTGATTTGCAGGAGAAGTCAGTAACAGAACTGCAAAAAATCCTTCGTTTTCTCAGGGAAAATCCCGCCATACGAGTTGAAATAAGCGGGCATACTGACAATTCAGGGACTACTCTTTATAATTTACAGCTATCGGAAAAACGTGCGGAGTCTGTCTACAATTATCTTTTATCAAATGGTGTTGAAATGAAGAGACTCAACCCTAAAGGCTATGGATCATCCAGGCCCCGTGCAGATAATGATTTAGAAGCAGGGCGTCAAAAAAACAGACGTATCGAATTTAAGGTTATCCGCTAAGCAGCCACGTTTTTCCCACCGGATACCGTCATATAGTGTATTTTATCACCTTTTTTATACCCAAATACGGGGTATAAAACCTTTTTTTCATGCAGATTTTCCGCTATGTTCGGTAACATAATATAGGATTTAGATCCATTAAAAATTTTCCAGCAAAGTTCAAATAGGAGGTTAAAAATCCGCCTTTAACCCAATATGGGGGATTTCAATAGCTTTTTGTACTTAATTTTGTGGCATTTAGCTTTTTATGAATTGGTTTTTTTATAAGTTTGGAGACTTATAATCATTCATTAACCAAAAACTGTACATATGAAAAGAATTCTACTATTAGGCATGACCGCAGTGCTAATGCTTACCGGCATTGAGCTGTGGGCACAGGAGAGGTCGATCTCTGGCCGCGTAACTGATGCCGATGATGGCGCTGGTTTACCCGGCGTGAATGTGGTTCTTCAGGGAACTACGAACGGAACCGTGACCGATGCAGATGGGGCTTTTAACTTAAATGTTCCCTCCGATGCAAATACCCTGGTTTTTACCTTCGTAGGTATGGCTACCCAGGAAATTCAAATCGGTGGCAGGACTGTTATTGACGTGTTAATGAGCGCGGATGTTTCCCAACTTAGTGAAGTTGTGGTCACTGCTTTGGGCATTACCCGGGAGAAAGCTTCCTTAGGATATTCAACGCAACAGATTGATAATGAATCTGTTACGAAAGCAAAACAGCAAAATTTTATCAATTCACTTTCTGGTAAAGTTGCCGGGGTTCAGATCAGAACCAATAATACATTCGGAGGATCTACGAATATCGTTATCCGGGGAAATAAATCCGTGACGGGAAATAACCAGCCCTTATTTGTAGTTGACGGTGTTCCGGTTGATAACAGCACTGGAAACACGGCTCAGCAGAGAGCAGGACGATATGGTTACGATTATGGAAACGCTGCTTCTGATATCAATCCTGATGACATCGAATCCATCAACATCTTGAAAGGTGCCGCCGCATCCGCTCTGTACGGATCACGCGCAGCCAATGGTGTGGTGATGGTAACAACGAAGAAGGGTAAAAAGCGTGATGGTCTTGGTATCAGCATCTCAAGTGGTGTGGATATTGGCACCGTCAATAAAGATACCTTCGTTAAGTATCAGAATAAATATGGCGCTGGTTATGCCAGAGAATCATTTGAATATTATGGTCCTGATGGATTTTTTGTGGATGATAATATTTTTGGCACTGGCCAGACAGGTTTGGTCGTTCCTACGTTGGAAGACGGATCTTATGGTGCTCCTTTTGATCCAAACCTGAATGTTTACCACTGGGATTCTTTTGTGAAGGATTCTCCCAACTATCAAAAAGCTTATCCATGGACGGCTGCCAAGAATACGCCACTTGACTTTTTCAGTCCTGAAATTGTTTGGAATAATTCTATTGCCCTCACTGGTGGAAGCGACAAGAGTAACTTCCGTCTGAGCTATACCAATTACGATATGGAAGGCATAATGCCTTTGCAGGATCTGAAAAAACATACCATCAGCTTCAATGGCTCCAGTGCGATCAATGACAAATTAACAGCTGACCTTGCGTTGAATTTTGTTAATAACAACACCGTTGGAAGACCTTCTACGGGTTATGGTGATAATCAGATGGCAAACTTCAGGCAATGGTGGCAGACCAATGTGGACATCAAGTCGCTTGAACAAATGTATTTGAAAACGGGCCGCAACATTACCTGGAATGGCGGCGATTATTACGATCCTGAAACACCTATCTTCTGGGATAACCCATACTGGACCCGTTATAAGAATTTTCAAACAGATGAACGAACCCGTCTTTACGGAAACATAGCCTTGAATTATAAAGCAACAGATTGGCTGAATGTTTTAGGTCGGATTACCGCCGATACTTACACCGAACTAAGGGAAGAAAGAAGAGCTGTAGGAAGTGTGCCAACTGAGTTTGGTATCAACCTTGCCGATGAAGGTTCTGGTTACCAACGCACTAACCGCAATGTTAGTGAGTATAACTACGATCTGATCCTGACATTCAATAAACAAATAACGACTGATCTGTCTTTCACCGGACTTTTGGGAGGAAATATCCGCAAGGAAAGGTTCTCGAGTATATATGCTTCTACTCAGGGAGGCTTAGTGATTCCTAACTTGTATGCCATCAACAATTCAGTAGGGCCGCTGCCGCTTCCTATCGAAGCAGAGATGCGCAAAGAAGTGTACGGCGTTTTTGCGAATGCGACTTTAGGCCTTAAGAACTTTTTATACCTTGACTTACAATTCAGGAATGATATATCTTCAGCGCTCCCAGTTAGCAAAAATTCCTACCCGTACCACTCAGAGGCTTTGAGCTTTATCTTCAGCGAATTGTTCGATTCGCAAGTTTTGGATTTTGGCAAGGTGAGGGTGAACTATGCGGAGGTTGGTAATGATACAAGTCCGTTGAGAACTACGAACGTATATACCAAAAACGATAACTTCGGAGGTGCCGTATTATTTTCTTACCCTTCAACGGTAAATAACTCCCAACTGGTTCCGGAGAATTTAACCAGTATAGAAGCTGGTCTTGAATTGGCCGGCGTTGACAATAGATTGAAATTTGACCTTTCCTTCTATAAGACTATATCTTCTAACCAGATCATTTCTGTTGAATTATCAAAAGCAACAGGAGCAAGTTTCAAAATTTTGAACGGGGGTGAGATTGAAAACAAAGGCATGGAAGTGGCCCTCGGTTTTGATATAGTGAAATCCAATGCCTTGACATGGAATGCATCAGTGAATTGGGCTAAGAATATCAGTTTGGTTAATTCGTTAGCTACCGGTATTACCAATTATCAAATCAATAGCTATCAGGGTGGGCTTTCTCTGAATGCTACCGTAGGGCAGCCTTATGGCGTACTGCGAGGTACCGGTTATCAGTTCCTGAATGGCCAAAGGGTTATTAACGCGGCGGGCTATCCTGTTGCCATTGCCGATCAGGTGATTGGTAATCCCAATCCTGACTGGAATGGAGGTTTAATAAATACCGTAAGCTACAAAGGTTTGGCATTAAGCTTCCTGATCGATGTGTCAAGAGGCGGTGACGTGTATTCATTGGATATGCACTACGGACAGGGCACAGGAATTCCTGAAGAGACCGCCGGAATGAATGATCTTGGAAATCCGATTCGTGATGCGGTCGTTTTAAATGTTGCCGGAGATCCTTCTCAGGGTTATGCTGAAAACAGCGGTGGTATCATTTTCGATGGAGTAAAAGCTGATGGCTCTCAAAATAACGTCAGGGCTAGAGCAGATTTTTATGGAGGAGCCTATTACTGGGGTAACGCTACACGTCAGCCTGGTCAGATGACTGTATATGACGCATCCTATGTGAAATTGAGAGAGGTGTCTTTAAGCTATAGCCTGCCGAAAGGAATTTTGGGTAATACTTTCCAGAACATTTCCATTTCCGCTGTGGGCAGAAACCTTTGGATCATTGACAAAAATGTTCCTTACTCCGATCCGGAAGCAGGATTAGGTGCAGGTAATGCCCAGGGATATCTTTCCGGAGCTTACCCTGCCTTAAGAAATATTGGATTTAAGGTTAATCTGGGTTTCTAAACATTTAATGAAATTAAATTATGAGAAAAATATTTATAACAATCATGATCACAAGCATTTTTATAGCTTGTGACGACAGAATGCTTGAACTGAACACGCCAACGAAATCTGCTGTAGATGTTCCAGCGGAGCCCTTGTTCACCAATGGGCTCAATGAACTATTCTACATGATGAATAATTCTAACACTAACATCAACGTGTTCCGTTTGTACGCACAGTATTGGGCTCAGACTACCTACCCTGACGAAAGTCAGTATAACATGGTGGGAAGAAGAAATCCGGACAATTTCTGGAGGGGAGCATATCGTGACGCGTTAAAAGACCTGGATGAGGCAAGGAAAATCACTCTCTTAAAGTGGGAGACCCAAGGCCTTAGCCCCGAAGAACGCGATAATCGAATCGCCATCATCGATGTAAATAAGGTTTATGTTTTTGCGGCACTGGTAGATGCTTTCGGAGCAATACCTTTTACCGAAGCATTGAATCCGGAAATTCTGCAACCTAAGTATGACGATGGGGCTGCTGTATACAGCGACCTTATCGTCATCCTGGATAATGCCATTGGCATGATGGATCCAGGTGCCGATTCCTGGCCAGAGGGTCAG
>JBDSIM010000296.1:0-6419 GCA_039917935.1 Cyclobacteriaceae bacterium
CGTCCTCATAATAATTGTCATAGTGAGTGTATGCAAACTCCACAAAGCTTGAATTGGCCGGTTGTTTTTTGAATACACCTCCCACAATATATTCTTTGAGCACACTGCCAATAACCTGGGTGAGAGGCTTTCCTACGGCATCGACTGTCCCAAATAATTTTAATGCCATTTCATCACTCAAAAAAACTTTTGACTTGTCTTTCAAATCCGATGGACTTCCCGCGATCATCTCAAAACTAAATACGTCGAAAAAATCAGGGTCAGCGTAAGCCAGTCCTCCAGGAAAAAGGTTATCCCCGACTTTAACATTCGAATATGACCATGACATACGAACTACCTTTTCAGCGTCAGGCATATTCTGCTTAACGACATTTCCCAGGGCCACCGGTGCATAGCCGTAGAGAGTCGTTTTGCCCTCGAACTCGCGAATAGTGCTGACCCGATATATTTTATCCGCTTTGGTGTGGTGCTTGTTAAACTCTGCATCAAACTCCCAGTTAAAATAAGCAACAATACTACAGGCAATGGCAACTGCCAGACCGAGTACATTGATGAAGATAAAAAGCTTGTTCTTCATCATGCTCCCCCAGGTAATGAGAAAATAATTTCTGATCATGGATTTGTTGTTTCTTTTACAGGACTGACAATACTTTCTAAGGTTGCATGGCTAGCCATAAATATGCCCTGGATATTTTCTGCTTAAGTACGCTTGCCTTTATATTTTTCAAAATAAGTTTGTTCACATCCGTACAACCCACTGTTCGATTTCACAAAAAAAACCCTTCCGTGTTAGCCGAAGGGTCTTTAACTAGTCAGTTATGATCGCCACAATCGAACTGACTTTTTTATTTATACGTAACCTATCCGTTGGTTTTCTCCACTTATTACGAGGACCTCGTACCTCATAGTAACAAACGCAGTGAATGATCTTCCAATAATTTCTGATCATTTTTCCGAACGTCAAGTAATTGAATCCGCCAGGATGAGGGGAGCTATGAGCGCTTGGAGTCCGGAGTTTAGACAAAGGCTTGTCATGCCTTGCTCTAAACTGAGGATTTATTTAGATATGGAAATGTTCTTTGATATTCTCCGTCACTACCTTTCCGTCAAACAGGTTAACGATCCTGTGAGCGTAATTGGCATCGTAGGGTGAGTGCGTTACCATGATGATAGTGGTTCCCTCCTCATTCAATTGAGATAATAATTTCATTACTTCTTCGCCGTTCGCAGAGTCGAGATTACCGGTAGGCTCATCGGCCAGGATCACTTTTGGTTTCGCAACAATGGCACGTGCAATGGCAACACGTTGTTGTTGACCACCTGATAATTGTTGAGGGAAGTGGTTTCTGCGGTGCATAATATTCATTCTCTCCAGAACCTCTTCAACACGCTGTTTGCGTTCGCCTGCGGGAACTTTCAAATACAGCAACGGAAGCTCAACGTTTTCGAAAACCGTTAACTCATCGATCAGGTTAAAACTTTGAAACACAAAGCCAATTGAACCCTTCCTGAGTTGGGCACGCTGACGCTCTGAATACTTGGCAACTTCATGTTCACCAAAATAATATTCTCCACCGGAAGGATTGTCAAGCAAACCAACGATATTCAGCAACGTTGATTTTCCACATCCTGAGGGGCCCATGATGGCTACGAATTCACCATCCTTGATTTCGAGATTGATGTTATTTAACGCTGTCGTTTCTACTTCTTCAGTAGTGTAAATTTTTTCGAGGTTTTTGAGTTTGATCATGGCGATTTATTATTGGATTAATGATATGATGTACAATGTTGAGTAATAGTTTTATCCTGTATACTTCTTTTTAAGCGAAAGGTTACATGCGTTTCGCGAGGCTTCAAGCCTGTCAGTCACAGACTTCAAGCCCGGACTTGCGATCTTAATTCAGTACGAGTACCTCATTCTTGCCAAAGTTCTCATACGAAGAAGTGATGACCCGATCGCCAGGTTTTAATCCTTCCAGCACTTCAAAGTTTTCTGTATTTTTTCTGCCCAGCTTAATATCTCTTCTAATTGCTTTATCGCCCTCGGCCACGTATACCCAGTTACCTCCTGTGTCTTTGTAGAAACCACCTACCGGTAACAGTAATTCTTCCGAAGATTGACTAAGCTGTATTCTTAATCTCAATGACTGACCTCTTCGTATACCCGAAGGGCTTTCCCCTACAAAATTCATATCCACTTCAAATCTGCCATTGGCAACACCTGGATAAACGTAAGTAATTTCCAGGATGTAGTCTTTGTTGTTAAACGTGGTCTCCGCCCGTAAACCTTCTGAAATTCTGGGCAGATACAATTCATCAATGGGGACGCGCACTTTATAACTTCCCACAATATCAATCCAGCCCAAACGCTGACCAATGTTTACATTCTGACCTGCATCGAGTGGAGGATGTGAAAGCTGTCCATCCACAGGCGCGCGAATAATAAGATTGTCCAGAATTGTTCCAACACCCTCCAGGCTTTGAATCATTTTTCTTTCTGAAAAATTCATCTGTGTCAATTGCCTGAGCCGGTCAATCGAATCATTTTTATAAACTTCATAAGTAATTTTTCTTCTTTCACGGAAATAATGATAATCCGCTTCTGTTTTTTCAAAGTCCTGCTTGGCAATTAATTTCTTTTCGAATAACTGCTTCTGACGGACGTACTGCGGTCCTAAAATCTGCAATTGATTATCAATGGAAGCCAGCTCCTGCCGTTGTTGCAAATCATTTTGAGTTATACCCAAACGCGTTTCCCGTACACGGTTAATACTTTCATTTAATTGCGCTTCCTGCTGTAAGACTTGTAATTCACGGTTAAGGTTGCTTAGTTCGAGTATTTCATCACCTTTTTTTAGCATGGCGCCACTTTCGGCAACCACTCTTTTGATGGTACCACCTTCTACCGCATCGAGATATACGGTTCGACTCGGTTCCACGGTGCCTGTTTGAGGGATAAATTCCTGAAAAACACCTCTTTGAACAGTCGAAATTGTGATCTTGTCTTTTTCAATGCGTAATGTTGAACGCCTGTCAGCAAAAATAAACTGGTATCCAACAAACACGACGAAAAGCGCGATGCCACCATAGGTCGCTATTCTTTTAACCGTCCAGATCTTCTTCTTAATCTGCTTATCCATGCTTAATTATCGAATTATGATCGCTGGCGCACCTTGCCCCAAGATCTCAGGTTAAGCCCATTGCCAACAAACGTGCCAAGTGACGGAGGGCGTTTTTGAGCGTTTAAATGGTTAACGCTCATGTAGGGTCGTTCACATGTGAACGGGCCTGTCCGGTTGCGAACATTTCCATCAACCTTAATTGACAAGAAGGTTGATTTTTAAGCTGTCAGGCATGTTTTTACTTTCGGTATACACTTTGCCCACTAGCGGACAGCTTCGTCTCGAAATCGAAGCACGTAAACCGACAAACCGCTGAATATGACTGAAAGCAAACATGGTAAAATTCTTATTGTAGACGATAATGAAGATTTATTAAAAGCAGCTCGTATGCACCTTAAACGGCATTTCGCGCAGGTTGATATAGAGAAAAATCCAGAGGCTATCCCCGGGCTGATGACCAATGAGGATTATGATGTCATTCTGCTCGACATGAATTTTACAAAAGATGTAAGCAGTGGAAGTGAGGGTTATTATTGGCTGGAGAAAATTTTGAATCTTGACCCGACAGCAGTGGTAGTTTTGATTACGGCTTACGGCGATATTCAAATGGCTGTCAAAGCCATAAAGGGAGGAGCAACGGATTTCGTACTGAAACCCTGGGAAAACGAAAAATTACTGGCTACCCTTTATTCCGCCATGCGTCTGCGCGAATCCAGGGATGTTATCGAGAACTTAAAAAACAAAAATTACGAAATCAACCAGGCTTTGAATGACCGGTACAGCGAGATCATCGGCCCCAGTGCAGTGATGCAAAAAATATTTCAAACCATAGACCGGGTAGCAAAAACAGACGCGAATGTTCTGATCCTTGGTGAAAATGGAACTGGTAAAGAAGTGATTGCCCGCGCCATCCACCGTAATTCATCTCGCAAAAATGAAAATTTTGCCAGTGTAGACCTGGGTTCTATCACAGAAACATTATTTGAAAGCGAACTGTTCGGACATAAAAAAGGTGCCTTTACGGATGCCAAGGAAGACCGGCCTGGCAGATTTGAACTCGCTAACAACGGAACTTTGTTTTTGGACGAAATCGGAAACCTCTCGATGCCCCTGCAGGCAAAGCTCCTGACGGTTTTACAAAACAGAAAAGTTAGCAGGGTGGGTTCGAATAAAGACACCGCCATTGACCTCCGCCTTATTTGCGCAACCAACATGCCCTTGTATGACATGGTAAAAGAAAATAAATTCAGACAAGATCTTCTATACAGAATCAACACAATTGAAATAGAGGTGCCCCCCTTGAGGGAACGATTTGAAGATATTCCATTGTTGGCCACTCATTTTTTAAAACACTACGCTGAAAAGTATCAAAAAGGTGTCAATAAAATCAGTGAAGCAGCCATTACACGCATGCATAAGCATCCATGGCCAGGAAACATCCGTGAATTGCAACACGCTATTGAACGCGCAGTCATTCTCAGCAACGGACATGTTTTGCAACCGGAAGATTTCAACTTTACGGCCTCCGGTGGAAAAGATGATGGCCAAATTAATCTGGAGCAGTTTAACCTTGAAGAAGTCGAGAAATTGCTCATCCGCAAAGTATTAAAAAAATACAACGGAAATATTACCCAGGCGGCCTCCGAATTAGGGCTCACGAGATCTTCTCTTTACAGGAGATTGGAGAAATACGGGTTGTAATTTTAAAGTTTCAAGTTTGAAATTTAAAATTGTTCAAAGTTTGCAGTTCAACGTACCTTCCAAGTCCAACCACCTATTACTAACTTCCATCGAAATCACGGAACCCTGTAGGGGTGGAACATTTTGTAACCCCCGATTTCAATCGGGGTCCAGGTAGACTGAAAATGTGTGCCATGCGAACCCTAGATCGTGCTTCACATTATTGGCACACGATCACTGAACCTGGATCTGGAGTCAAGTTTACGTACAGAACGCCAGATACTAATATTTTTACCGGACAGCAGCGTGTTCGTCAAGTTTGAAGTTGGAAGGAGTTTCAGGTTTGAAGGTCAAAGTACCTTTAAACATGAAACTTGGAAACCTGGAACTTTGAAGTTCAAAGTTTGGCGTTGATCAACCAGTCGTGTAAATTGAAAACTTTACTGTAAACAATTCATTTTGAATTTTGGATTCAACGACTTCCGCGCCAGGGTCATCTTGCGGGTTATATTTTTAGGTCTCTCCATGGTCTTGTTTTCCTTTATGATTACAAGACCCAACATGCTGTTTGCGGCAATTCTTACTTTCGCAATAATCGTTATACAGTTGGCTGAAATTTTCCGGTTTGTTAGCCAGACCAACCGGAAACTCACGCGTTTTTTGGAGTCTGTTAAGTATTCTGATTTTATATCCGGTTTTACATCCGACAATAAACTTGGAAAAAGTTTCAAAGACCTTAATATCGCGTTTAACGAAGTGCTCGAAGCTTTCCGGAAGGCACGATCGGAAAAGGAAGAACACTGGCAATATCTGAATTCGGTCGTACAGCAGGTGCGGACCGGTATTTTATCCTTCGATACCGATGGGAACATTCAATTGATGAATATGAATGCCAAAAAATTTATTGGCATTAATTCCATCCGGAATATCCGGGAACTCATACAGGCAAATCCTAAATTGTACCATGCGATTAATAGCGTAGAAGCCGGCAAAAGCCAGCTGTATAAAGGTGGTAATGAATTGTTCTTAACAATTCAATCAACAGAGTTGCGCATTCGCGGTGTGGATGTCAAACTGGTAACCTTGCAGAATATCCAGCCGGAATTACAGAAACAGGAGCTGGAGGCGTGGCAAAACCTCACGCGTGTTTTGAGACATGAGATCATGAATTCCATCACCCCCATTTCTTCCCTTACTTCAACGTTGAGAGAAATTCTCGATCATGATATGGAGCGGAAAAATAATCATTACGAATTAAAAGATGAAGGTGCGGATGATCTGAGGGAAGGGTTAAGTACGATTGAAAACCGAAGCAAGGGCCTGATTAAATTTATTGATGCCTACCGGGAATACACTTCTTTGCCTAAGCCAAAAAAGTCGATCGTTCGGTTAAAGGATATGATTGAAAAGGTGGCTCAACTGATGAAAACTGAGCTGAAGAAAACGAATGTTGACTTCCATTGTGCCTGCAGCTCAGAATACCTCACCATCCAGGCCGATGTGGAAATGATTGAACAGGTGATCATCAACCTTTTAAAAAATGCCATTGAAGCACTGGCAGAAACAACGAACCCCAAACTATCGCTGATCGGGCGTCATGATGAAAATGCGGTGAAA
>JBDSIM010000297.1:0-16633 GCA_039917935.1 Cyclobacteriaceae bacterium
ATCGATCCCCAGATAAAACTGATTCAGGCTGAAGATGGCTTCCAGACCATCGATATATTGGACAATAATGATCTGCCCGATATTATTTTTTTGGATATCAATATGCCCGTCCTCAATGGGTACGAAACGCTGGCAGAAATCCGGAAAGATGCCAGGTTCAAAAAGGTAAATGTCGTTATGTTCTCCACCACGGTATATCAAAAGTCGTTTGACAAATACGCTCCGTTAAATGCCAGATTTGTTTCTAAACCCAGCACAATCAAAGAAGGGGTTGAAATATTAAAGTCTGTGATAGGGAAGTAATGGTGAAACAGAGGGGGTATAAAGGTATAAGGGTATAAGGGTATAAGGTATAAGGGTATAAGGTATAAGGTATAAGGTGTGCCAGAGAGTAGTTGTGATATTCAGCACATTGAAGAAGTCACTACCAAATGATCCTCAGGAAATCGGATTCATTGAATTGAAAGAATTCAGATCAGATAATGATTGGTGTAAAAGTGAGCGCGAAAAAATGGTGCTTTCTTAATCTTCTCATTTTATCAGACAGATTTACCATTTCTTGGAGACTAACTTGCCATTCGAATATTTCCAATTTCGAAATGAGTAGTAAAGCAGGATTTTAATTGATCGAGAATCCCCTGGATGGAATTCGGTTTCACAAACACCTCCACTGCGCCTAAACGCAAAGCTCTTTCTCTGTAAATGGGATCTGAATTTGTTGATATTATAAAAGCCAGCATGCCAGCATAGTCAGGATTGGATTTGATGCTCTTTAGCAAATCCATTCCATTCATTCGGGGCATATTCATATCAATATAAATTCCGGCAGGAATTTCTTCTGATGCAAGTTTTTTCAAAGCATCATCGGCGTCGACCGCGATCTCTAAATTGAAACCTGTTTCAATAGTAGTGAAAGCATATCTAAAGATTTCCCGATCATCCGCATCGTCATCAACATACAATATAGTCTTTCTTTTTTCCATACTCTGTGCCTTTGTTATATCACAAAATAACCGAAAATATAAGGCCGCTCTGTTATACAATTTGAATTCATTCTTACACATCTTACAGTTAAATCCCAACGGTAATTTCTTCATTATTAAATAAAAAGTAGCGTGCGACTGTCTCAGAAATTGACGCAAAGCGCTCTGGTCTTTTGATTTTCGGAATCCAACCTCACAGCTCTCGACGGGCAGTAAGGTTGGGCATAAAGACCTTATTCGGTAACCCTGTGTAAGTTTCAGCCTTAATTAGCATCAAATCAGCATAGAAACTGCGAACGGCTAATTCGTTAAAATGTGTGAATTATGTAATTTTGCTCAAACCTAATCCTAACCCCATGAAAACTATTTTTTTGGCCTATGCGATCATCACCCTGATGATCACTGCATGTTCCTCTGGCAAAACTACTTTTGAACGTGGCAATTATTACGAATCGGTGATCACCTCCGTGAATCGCCTGAGAAGAAATCACGACCACAAGAAGTCAATCGAAACGCTTCAACAGGCTTATCCACTGGCGGTAAGCTATTATGAAGACCGGGCCAATACCTCACTGGCCACATCTGGAGCTTTTAAATGGACGGCTGTTGTCGATTCCTACACGTTCATCAATACCATGTACGATGAGATCAGGCGTTGCCCGGGAGCGCTTGCCGTCATTCCCAATCCCGTGAACTATTTTTCAAAATTACAGGAGGCAAGACAAAGCGCCGCCGAGGAACACTACGCTTCAGGGCTGGCAGCGTTCCAAACAGGAAATCGGGATAAAGCAAAAGAAGCTTATTCCTTTTTCAAATCCGCCAATGGGTACGTGCCAGGATACAAGGATGTAGCTAAAAAAATGGAAGAAGCATTGTGGGCAGCCACGCTGAAAGTCCTTGTAGAATCGATCCCCGTACATTCAAAAAGCGTGGGTGTAAGCGCAGAATTTTTTAACGATAAGATATCGGAGTACGTGCATTCCACTCCCGTAAACGAATTCGTGCGTTTTTTTACACGCGCGGAAGCGCAAAAAATAAAACTCAGTCCCGATCATATTATTCAACTAGCGTTTGACGACTTTACGGTAGGGCAAGTGATGAAATATGAGAAAGAAACTCAATTAACAAAAGACAGCATCGAATTAGGAACTTATGTTACTGCAGCTACGGCTAACAAACCAAACGATTACGCGAAATCCTCAAACCCAGCTGGAGGAAGTGGCCTGCTGGTATCCGCGGAAAATGATCCGGTGGTCACTACTAGCGCTCCAAATAATTCCAACCTTTCCGACAAAGAAAAAGCGGATAAAGAATTGGCCGACAAACTCAAGGCGGATAAAGAGGCAGCTGATGGGGCGTTAGCCGCTAAACTGAAAGCTGAAAAAGAAAAAGCTGATAAAGCATTAGCCGACAAACTAAAAGCGGACCAAGAGCAAGCCGATAAAGAAATAGCGGAAAAGCTAAAAGCTGAAACAGAACGAGCTGATAAAGCACTAGCCGACAAACTAAAAGCGGACAAGGAACAGGCGGATAAAGAAATAGCTGATAAATTAAAAACTGAAAAAGAGCAAGCCGATAAAGATATTGCTGAAAAACTAAAGGCTGACAAAGAAAAGGCCGATAAGGAAATAGCAGACAAGCTAAAATCAGAAAAAGAGCAGGCTGATAAAGAGAAAGCCGATAAATTAAAGGCTGACAAAGAGAAAGCTGATAAAGAAATAGCGGACAAGCTGAAAGCAGAAAAAGAACAAGCTGATAAAGCAATAGCCGACAAGCTTAAGGCTGACAAAGAAAAGGCGGATAAAGAAATAGCGGAAAAACTAAAGGCTGACAAAGAGAAAGCCGATAACGAAAAGCACGGCGATCCAACCATCAACGCCTCAGATACAACGGATGTAAAAGATCCTGTATCCGTCTGCCATACTCCCCCGGGAAACCAATCAAAACACAAAACACTGACCATCTCCCGGTCGGCGTTGAAAGCCCATCTCGGACATGGAGATTCTGAAGGCGCATGTGATTCTGAACAAAATCAGAAAGGGAAAAGTGAAGATGAGAACGATAAAGAAAATGCACCGAATGATCACCGATCTCCCGGAAAAGATGACCAGAAAAAAGATGGTAAAGTTTTTCTGTATGACCAGGATCAGGTCTTTTTCGCCTCCAGTGATAACAATATTTATAAGTACCTCAACTACGCTATGCACACCGTGGAATCAGACACCAATAAAATTTACGGCACTGTGAAAGCAACCTATCACCAATACAGTAAAAGCACAACTTCCAAAGGTGTGGTGAGTTTTAAAATCATTGATGCTAAAACAGGCGCTTTGCTTTCAGTTCAAAAGATGCCTGGTGAATTTGTTTGGGTTTCAGAATGGGCAACCTTTAATGGAGATGAACGTGCCCTGTCACCCGATCAACTGAGGATAAGTAAACAAAAAGAAATGGCAGCGCCTCCGGCACAGGACCTCTTTATAGAATTTACAAAACCCATTTACCAACAGATAACTAGTAAAATCCAGGATTTTTATAAGGGATATTGAAAATTCCAGGTTGCTGGTTTCTGGTTACCCGCGAATCCGATTAACTTTAAAAATGCATGATTCACCGTCCATTTTTTTTATGTTCAGGATTATAATCTTTTTTATTTGCTTTGCGCTTCTTACCCGGTGTACTGACAAACCGGTTGATCTTTTTGATGGAGAAACATTTACAGGCTGGGAAGGCGATACAACCCGCACGTGGCAAATAGAACGTGGCGCAATTGTGGGTGGTTCTTTAGACCAAACGGTTCCGAATAATGATTTTCTCTGCACACGCAGTAGCTACGCAGATTTTGTGTTAAAGCTAAAATTCAAATTGATTGGTAACGGAGGTTTCCTCAATGCCGGAATTCAGTTCAGAAGCCAGCGTTTACAAAACCCGTCGTATGAAATGACTGGCTATCAGGCTGATTTGGGCCCAGGATATTGGGGCAGCCTGTACGATGAATCGCGGCGCAACAAGACCCTGGCCGCACCTGACTCAGCAACCCTTATGCGTATACTAAAGCGAGATGACTGGAATGATTATGAAGTGCGAGCGGAGGGAAAAAGGATCAGGCTGTTCATCAACGGACATGAAACCGTGGATTATACTGAGCCCGATGAAACCATCCCACAATCAGGACTTATCGGACTTCAGATCCATGGTGGCGGAAAAGCTCAGGTGCAGTATAAAAATATAACGTTGACAGAAATGTCAGGAAAGAAATAAAAAAAATAATTTATTAAAACGCCTGCTGGATTGAGACACAGCAGGCGTTTTTTTTGTGGATTGTTAATTGATTGAAACCGGTACCTCTACATTTTCCCAGCGCAGTGTGACGCCACTACTGGTTACGTCATAGACAAGACGTTCATTTAATGAAGCGGATTTTTTTGCTTTCACTTTAACCGTTAATGCGTCCTGCGCAGCATCTCGGGAAGTATCCCCTCCCCTCTTTACACCCCATTGTCCGGTTTGCTTATTAAAAATTATGGACCATTCTTTTTCGCCCGGAATAGCATACAAGCTATACTTGCCTGCAGACAAAGCCTTTCCTTCGACTTTAATATCTTTATCTGTTTCAAAGATCGTCGCTTCATTGGCTCCGGCTCTCCAGACTTTGTCGTAAGGAACCAGGCTGCCAAAAACCTTTCTTCCTTTAACACCGGGGCTGCTGTAGTTAATTGTAATGTTGGCATCTTTTACTTTACCGGTAGCGGTTTCTGCAGGACTCGCCTTTTCAGCTTGTGCCCAGATGACCGAAGACATGAGTAATCCTGCCAAAGTCATCACCAGTCCTTTTGTGACCATTCTTTTTTTCATGTTGTTAATTTTAAGGTTAATCAGTTTTTTTCTATGAATAAATAATTTTCTCTGTTCCTAATCAAGTGTTCGCATTACAGCAACAGAGAAAAGCATTTCAAGATAGGCGAATGAAGTGAAATTCTAATGCCTCGGCAGAAATGTTTAAGTAAACATAATCAAGCGCAAAAATCTAAGCTGAATGTTAATGATTTGTTAATGCCGGGCAGCATTTATAATCTTGCTTTTGCTATAGATATCTGATTGAACCGGGTGTACAGCTCAGGAACATTATTTTCCGCTGAAGAGTAAAGGGTTGCACGTATTTTGGACCATTGAGAAACATCTTCGCCCTTGCAAATGCGCCCTTCAGTGTCACCCGTTTTAAGGTATGCAAGGTTCGAAGAAAAGACTTTGTATCAACGGATACCATTCGCCGCTCTATACCTTAGCGAACGCAGCAAAATTGTTATACTGAATAGCAGGTCAACTCCATAGTCTGTCCCATGCCCGAATTGTATTCCACTCAGGTGTGGGAGCAAATAGTTTTTCTCCTTCAACGAGAAACTCTTTTACGACTTCTTCATTTAACTCCACTCCTATTCCAGGCTTTTCAGGCACTTTCACATAACCGTTCTGAACAATAGGCTTCTCAATACCGGTAACCAGGTCATCGAACCTGGGTTTGTCAACGGCATGATGTTCCAGCCACATGAAGTTTTCTGTGGCAGCAGCGCTGTGTACCGCACCCATAAAAGAAACGGGGCCTGCGGCATGGTGGTGCATGAAACCTATGCCATTCGCAGAGGCATAATCTCCAATTCTTTTCGTTTCAAGAATACCTCCGGCGGTATTAGGGTCCGGGTGTACCATGTCAACGGCTCGTTTATCAATCAGTTCTTTAAAACCATTTTCTAAAGTATAAATGTCTTCTCCTGTTAGGGTAGGCGTTGTAGTAGATTCGGTAATCTCGCGCCATTGCTCAGTATATTGCCATGGGATGATGTCTTCAATATACGCCAGGTTATAACGCTCGGTCGCGCGCGCAATCTTGATGGCTTCATTCACACCAAAATGTCCCCAGTGATCCGTGCCCATAGGTATCTCGTACCCGATCTTGGACCGCATCACATCAAGAAATTCCATCAGTTTCTCAATACCTTTATCGGTGATCTGGACATTAGTAAAGGGATGTTTGGTGAGATTGTATTTGTTGTATTCATATTCATAGGGCTTCAATTTGCCCTCGGGTCCATTGATGAGCGTGCCCGGAATATCTTTGATCAGATTAATTCCAATATCCATTTTTAAGGCGGTGTAACCTTTATCAATCCGCTCCTGCATGCGATTTGCGTATTCGACAGGGTTAGGTGAGGTCGTCGTATCGCAATATACCCGCACCCTGTCCCTGTATTTTCCACCCAACATCTGATAGACCGGTACATTATAAGCTTTGCCTGCGAGATCCCATAAGGCCATTTCAACACCGGAAACACCACCACCCTGACGGGCGTGATGTCCAAACTGCCTTATCTTTTTAAACAAGCGCTCAACGTTGCAGGGGTTTTCACCTAACAGTCGGCTTTTCAGGAAAAGCGCATATTCTTTTGCCGCCCCATCCCGTACGTCACCGTGACCAACAATCCCCTGGTTGGTATATATTCGCACAATGGGAGTACGAAATACTACACCGCTAATTTCTGCAATCCGCACATCGGTAATCTTTAAATCCGCAGGTGCAGAATTCCGATTTACCTTTGAAGTGGAGTGGGCCAAAACGTCTTCAATGGGCGCGCCGGTCATCCCGGCGAGACTGAGCCCCCCGATGCTGACTTTCTTAAGAAAACCCCGACGGTCATCAGTAGCAAATTTATCTTTCATGATTAAGGATTTATAATGAATGGAAAAGAATTTTGCGGCTTCTCAGAACCAGTATCTCTCTGGTAGTGAATTCTAATTAACATGATTATTTTATTATTTACAAATAAGAGCGGTCAATAATCCCTGTAAAGAGAGTGACACTTTCTTCCATAAGACTCTGTAATTATAGTAGACCCCATGATGCCCTTGCTTTCTTTTTCCCCTTACTTGCTGTTCAACTCTTCATATTGCTGAACGTCCAGTATTTCAGGAACATTGGTCTCCTCTTTTTTGGAAGTGATCCGTTTCGATATTGTGTGAGCGGTCATTAATCCATCGTCGATTGGTTGGCATAATGCCAAAACATCATCTTTGGATAGATTGCGGTTAAGCCAATCTTTTTCATACTCGCGGGGAAGAATAACAGGCATCCTTTGTTTTGTGTTGTGAATGGTACTCATCATGGCATTGGCTGTTGTGGTTAATACCGTATAGGAGTAATACGCCTGATCGGTTGTCTTATCCATCCAGCGCGAGTACAATCCTGCTAAAGAAAAAATGGGTTGATCTTTTAAACTTATAAAATATGGGATTTTTGTTTTGCCTTTTTCATCCATCCAACGCCATTCAAAAAATCCACTGCAGGGGATCAAACACCGTTTTCCCTCTTTCGCGGCATCGCGATAAGACGGCTTTTCAAACATTTCTTTGCTGATACAGTTCAGGGTAGAAATTTTCAGTCGTGTGGCTGAAGGCAGATCTTTTACCCAAAAGGGCACAAGCCCCCAGCGAAACATCTGAATTTCGGAAGGTTTTCCTGCAGTCACCACCGGACCCGGCTGAAAGTCAAAACCATTTTCGTGGAACTTCACGGAATACATTTCCGCAACCAGGTTTGAATGGCTGGTCGAATAATATTCAGCCAGCTGTTCGTATTTTGCTGTAAGGGATTTATGATAACACATCAATATTTTTAATTTAGGAAGTAGAGGCTAAAAGGATATAGCCAGCGTGTTTTGAAAGATAATAAGCTTTTTTGCAATAATCGAGCTGGCCGCCTTCTGATTTTCATACGACGATTCCTTTAAAAGCCGGATTCATGGAAACCGGCGGTGGAAAATTATCGGGGTTTCTCACTTACTGATGGAATGAAACGTATTGATTTTCCACTTTTCACGAAAACTTCAGTAACTTTAATTTAAAGCATCCCACTACTCATTTGACAGGATGTTTCTCCTAAAAACCAAAAAACATGAAAAATATTTTACAGTTAGTTTCAAAAATGGTGTGGAAAGGAAAAGTGATTATGATCTGCTTTTTCCTTTTCGCGGCTTGCATTCCACATGATGAAAGTCTCGTTCCTATGGACAATCATGAGAATTTATTGTCGGATGACCTCGTGCAGGGATCAGAAGTTTCCGGATTGCACAAGAGCACCTTCACTGCACATCTCAGCGGTGCTAACGAGGTTCCCCCTGTCGATCTGAACGGACAAGGTCAGGCGATTTTTAAGCTTAGCAAAGACGGGACAGAATTGCATTACAAACTCATTGTTGCCAACATTGAAAATGTAACGCAGTCGCATATCCATTGCGGTGACGCCGGGGTAAACGGTCCGGTGGTGGTCTTTCTTTTTAGATCTGCAACAGGTGGTGTAACGCAGAACGGTGTTTTGGCGGAAGGTGTCATTACCAGTGCAAATATTATTGCAAGAGGCAGTAGCGCAGCCTGTATGGGAGGTTTGGCTACCTTTGCGAATTTGCTTGATAAGATGCGCAATGGCAGCGCTTACGTAAATGTTCATACGGTTGCCTTTCCCGGTGGTGAGATAAGGGGGCAGGTCAACTAAGGCTTGATTCAAATTACATTAACTTTTTGAAATCCCCACAAACAATGAAAGTCGCTTGCAAACCGCAGGCGATTTTTTTTGTTGACCTCTAGTATGTCAGATCCGACAGAGGTAATCCTGAATTATCAAATTTCTAAACCGTGGGTAAGGTGAGGTGATTCGCCCGCTCTAATGCGCATCCGTGTGCCCGATAGCGCATCGATTTTACGTATCTTTCCTGTGGCACACGTTGCTTCATGCACGAAAACCCCCGGTTAAAACCGGTTAAAACCTGGGGCTACCATATGCGTCGCCCCTACAGGACCCTACAGGGCTTTTTGATACAAAGCACACGAACCCGAAATAATTGGGAGCTCTTGTTTCGTTGAGTCCTGCACACAAAGAACCAGGGCTCCACAAACGTTCAGACGCACAATAGAAGATGGGTGAGGTGATTCGCCTTTGTTAAGTGCCGAAGACCGGGTTTAACCACCCCCGTTGCGCCTTAGTGGCGTAACGTCCCTTTCCCCTCCTTCCTTCAAGGAGGGGACCGGCCTGCGCCTGGCGCAGGACAGGAGTGGTGAAACCCGCTCTCCGGCCATTCTCTAAATATTTTACCCCACGCATATCCCATAGCCTACACGTCGCTGCCTAAAAATTTTCGAAACCAGTGATTAGTTTGGACAATACTTAGAAGACCGGGTTTAACCACCCCCGTTGCCTTAGCGGCGTAACGTCCCCTCCTTGAAGAAAGGAGGGGAATTTTTTTTGTTTTTTTTGTTTCAGACCTGCATTAAACCGCTTCGTTCGACGAAGCTTTTAGCGTAATCGGGTTACCACCCGGTTTAATGCGCGCACCTTCAGCCTCCACGCTTATGGCTCGCACCCGATATCTGTAATTTACTCAAGACTCTCCGTGACCTTTAGCACACTTTCAGAATCACTCACGAAATTCAAATTGCCAACATCTGAAGTCGCATAAAAATAAAAAAAATTCCTCTGCGTAACTCTGTGATTTGCATTCGGTCATTTCTGAACCGTAGATAGGGTGAGGTGATTTGCCCAGTCGCTAATCCCTCCGTATCACCACCGGCTCAGCCAAACCATTAAGGTCATACACAATTTTGCCATCACGGATTGTCATATCACACTCCAGCTTTTTTGATCCTTTGATTTTATATCAGGTATAATCGAAGAATCCGAAGTCACCATCGCGCATGGAAAGTACGGCAACATCCGCACCTGCGCCCACAGAGAGGTGTCCCAGTTCTTCGCGTTTGATGGCCAGGGCGGGAGCCCAGGTAGTAGCTTTAATGATTGACGGAAGGTCCATACCCATCTGATGGAATTTTGACATCACACTTAAAATGTCCTTCATGGAACCATTCATACTTCCGATATGAAGATCGGTACTAATGGTATTGGGAAAAAATTTATTTTTTAGTGCGGGTAATGCCTGAGAGAAAGAGAAACTGATTCCTCCGTAACCAACATCAAAAACAATTCCTCTCTTTTGGGCATCCCATACAAATGGCTTTACCATATTGTTGGATACATCCACAATCGCCTCCCTGCTACCTAACTGTGCGAAAGCATGGGTAAAGATATCACCCGGACGAAGGTGCTTAAAGAATAATTCCTGGATGGATAGCGGAGGCTGATTACCCCCAAAATCGATCATTACCGGAAGACCCCCTGCGGCATCCCCGGCTTTTACTGCATTGTCAACAGGTTCCCATTCAGGCCCGCTGTAGTGGGCTACTTTAAAGCCTACAATGTAATTTTTGAAGCGCTTCGCTGTGGCCGCAGCCATCTTGGAATCCATGTCATTGGTGTTCTGCTCATATACACCACCCCGCATACCTTCACCCACAATATTCAAGAAAGAGAGAACTCTGGTTTGGGAATTGTCAATTACATTTTGTTTGAATTGAGGAAAAGTTTTCCAACCCGCTCCGCCGGCATCCACAATTGTGGTTACACCGACGCGGAACGTAAATCCATCCGGAGGAATGGAGGAAGTTCCATTGCCGTAGGCGTGATCGGGCTCAGTTCCGAAAAAAACGTGACCATGAATGTCAATCAACCCAGGGACTACATATTTCCCTTTGGCATTGACAACTTGCTTACCTTGTTTGGCGTCTATCGTTTTCGACACAAGCGCAATTTTTCCATCCTGTATAGCAACATCCATTACCGCATTAATATTATTTTTCGGGTCAATCACATGGCCTTCCTTGATCACCACGCTGTATTGCTGTGCGAAGACAAATTGACAGCAACAAACCATAATAATGGCCAGAGCCAAATTTGAAAGGCAAGAAGGAAATGATTTATTCAGGATAGGGATCTGGGAATGATTCATAGAAGTCTCTCCGGGTTAGTGTTTTGAAAGATGGTATGGAATGCAACGTAAAACAAAGACCTTTCCATGAATGGCGATGCAGTAATCGAATTCGCCATTGGAAGGCATACCTCATGACCTACAGAGGTATTGCCGCGCGAATGATGTACACACTGGTCACTGGATCCTGCCGAAGGATAGGGAACAGTTTCTCTTTTATAATTTCTGTAGCATGCGAAAAGGAAACAACAGCACGGCGCTAACTAGTTTGAAAACCAGTTCGATGGTGAGCCCCACTACCTTGAAGGGCAATAAAATCAACCAGATAAAGGGAAAAAGAAAAAGCATGAGGAGGCCAACAGGCCAGCAGATGACCAGAAGCATACACCAAAGAATAAGCGAAATAAAAACCTTCATTGAAATACTTTTTGCCTTCCGTGTACAAAACATTAGCCAATGTTTAAGATAATTGATTATAAGGTAGTTATGCTTTTCATAAATAAATAAAATCTTCACAATCGTACAATTGAATGGTCACCGATGAACACAAGCGAAAATTTTTAGATCCCACTTTACAGAGGCTCCAGAGGAATGCGCAAAGTTTCACTATGTTTTTTTTCGACACGATTCTGTATTTTTTTGCTCTTAATCAAAACGTGAGCAAAAAAAAGGGTCTTCGAGGGAGGCCGCATTTTTCCCCTCTTTTTTCAGGAGGGGACCGTTCCCTAGGCGTAGCCCGGGAACAGGGGTGGTGAACCGAGTCTCCTAACTTTGCACTTTTCAAGAGGGGACCGTTGTCATTAAATCAAGGACTAACCTGACAGGCCGGAATGACGCGTTCTTAAAGGCGATGGCTCGGAATGGCGGGTGAAAATTGACGTCACACTACTCACCCCCGCCACGCACCAATTCACACTTTCAACCCATTGGGAACAAGTGGTAATGCATACAGTTTTTTACCTGTGGCGTTTGTGATGGCATTGCGTATAGCCGGAGCGATAGCCAAAATAGGGATCTCCCCTGCTCCGAGCGATGGAATATCTTTGCGGTTAAGCATGACTGTTTCCAAAACTGGAACGTCACTGAAACGCGGCAACTGATACAGGGGAAAAATGGATTCAGAATCCTTCCATCTTTAAAATCGATCCATTCAAACAACGCTCAACCTAATCCCTGCACCACGGCTCATAAAGGAGGAAATGAGACGGGAATAAAATTGAGAAAGAAAAAACGTTTGAATCTTTCTGTTTGTTAACCTGCCCTTTATTCTTCGCCTAGCGGACTCAATTCCACCTTCCTGAACTCCACTTCAGATCCCTCTGCCTGGAGAGCGATGTTGCCTTCACTCGCCGTGCATTCGGTTCCATGATTTACCATGACATCATTCACCCAAACCTTTACACTGTTGCCACGACATTCAATGGCCATTTTATTCCATTCGCCAACGGGCTTTTCAGTTCCGTCAGTAAGGTTAAGAATCCTACGGCCTTTTCCTTCGGTTATTCCCCATTCGGCCTGAGGTCCGCGTCTTTTTTCCATGTCGGGTACTTTGATATCCTGGACAATGCACCAGAAATCTCCGGCATTTTCATGCATCATCTGTACCTCTACAGATTTAGGAAACATTTCATATAAAGCGCGCGGAGTTGAGGCATGTACCAGTACACCGCAATTTCCGGGGACACCCGCGAATCGGTATTCTACCTCGAGACGATAATTTTTATGGACAGCGTCGGTAATTAGATGACCCGCCGGTGTGCCCAAACTTACCAGCATACCATTCCGAACAATGAAAGGGTTTATGGCTGTGGTATCGTCGTCCATTTGAGGAACATCCACATGCCAGCCCTCCAGATCCCGGCCGTTGAATAAACTTTTAGATTGAGACTCTGATTGGCTCTTGCAACCCAGCAGGGCCGTAGCCATTACAAGGGAGTAAAGGATAGTCTTCATGTATTTATAGGGTTACACTGAATTGAACAGGAATAGACTCAATTGCAGGTTCTAAAGCAAACCTATTGTGTAAATTAATACTTACCCTTTTTCCAGACTATCACAAATTAATTATTCTTTCAACTTCCCCTTATAAGTTTTTAAGAATTTCTCATAACGCGGAATAGAAACTCCCTTCACATAGGGTGAGTCCGGATTATGGTGAATATAATCCTGATGATATCCTTCCGCCCGGTAAAAAGCAGTAAGGCTTTTTATTTCTGTCACGATGGGCTTTTTAAATGATGACGCGAAATCCTTAACAGCTTTTTCTGCGCTAGCTTTTTCGGCTGGGCTATTATAAAAAATGATAGAGCGATAGGAAGAACCAATATCCGGACCCTGGCGATTACGCGTTGTGGGGTCATGGGAGGTAAAAAACACTTTCGTCAGTTCATCGTAACTGACCACCTGAGGGTTGTAATATACGAGTACGGTTTCTGCATGGCCGGTTGTTTCTGTGTTAACGAGTTCATAGGAAGGATCAGGGACATTTCCTCCCGCATAACCCGAAATGGCTGAGTCCACTCCGACGACGGCCTCAAAAACATGTTCTGAACACCAAAAACAACCGGAGGCAAAAGCAGCCACCGCTTTACCGCCCGGCGCCGTCAAATCGACGCGCCTGACATCAGAATCATCCGGTTTCTGAGCCCCGCACGATAAAAAGGCCAGGGCAAATAGGGAGGCAAGGGCGTTGATGATGTATTTCATTTTGTGGAGTTCAGATCAAATTTCAGACATATTTTATAAAGGTAAAGTTCCTGCAATGGCACGAAAATTTACCTTGCTGGCGGTCCTGGCGCGGAAATAATCCGCCAGTAGTCGGAAAGGCTTCCGCGACAGTTAATCTTACTTTTTCGCATCTTTTATTATCCTGTCATATACGGCTCGCGCATTGTTGTACGCCACTTCGGCAGCGGCTCGCTCCGCCTCCCTGATATTGGGTTGCTTCATTTTCCAGCATTGATCTACCGTCTCGCGGCACCATTGTGCACTTCGCGCCTCTGCAACAGGCTTCCCGTTAACCTGCACAAAAACAGGATTGGAATGTGCGCTGGGATAAATACGCAGGGCAACCCAACCCGATTGCTTCATGTTATAAGAAAAATTTACGTCGTTCCATTTTCCGTCTGCGGTGATCTCTGAGGTATCGACAGCTTCCCCGTTAACGATCAGTTCCACGCGTACCCTGCGCGTTGTACCCACCCGTGCCCGTTCGATGTGCCAGTAAGGTTGTTCAGCCAAAGATCTTTGTGCGATGCCCGCTCCGGCTTCATCCTGTTTTTCGGGGAGATTAGCCACGGCACGCGCCGTCACCTTGACAGATTGATTACTTTTAAGTGATACTTCACTATTTTTGGTTCCCGCTTCTATTCCATTCACGGCAAAATCCAGAATATGGGATCCACCATCGGTGACGTATGATCGTCCCTTTTTCAGGGCATCAACATAATTATCATAGCTTAAAATGCCGTCAGGCTTAAAATAGCTGCGCGCTAACCCTACGCGCTCATCGTAAACGCATGGAAAATCGGTTTCTCCGCTGAGGCGTGTTCTAAAGCCAGCGCTCAGGGTATGATACCACATATTAAGTTCCCATGGTGCGGGGGTGTTGCCTGCACTATAAAAATCAATGACATTCTGCGTAACAGTTACTATATATTCATTGGCCCCTATCCCATCCATTTTCGGAATCACATAGTTCGGAAAATCTTTGGTGGGCTTCATCGGCTCCAGACCCCATCCTGAATGGGCGTATCCTACAACGCCTCCCTGTGACTTCGCCCAGGAAAGCACCGGCAAAGTCCAGCTGGGCCACTCCTCAATTTTTGTCGTTCCCGGATAGTCATCTTCCCGAATCCTCAACAACACAACGTGCCCGGCATGGGATGAAGGGAAACCTGATACCTCGACATCATTACGCATAATGTTTTTCTTCGTTGAATAGGGTTCATCTTTACCCGTAAAAAAAGTTTTCTGGTGATACCAGCTTGGCCCCCACGCCAGGGAAGCACCGACATTCAGATCTTCCCCTAAAACCTGTCGCCACATATGGGCGGGGGGCACCCCTTCTTCCGGGCTATCGTAGTGGCTACAGCCTGCTCCGTGAATGTGATGATCAGCGCTGTACCATCCGAGTTTAGCCATATGGATCCAGCGCTGGAGCCGAAAGGTAGCTTCGAATGCTTTTGACCCTGATGGGATTATGAGTTCCCTTGTCTGAACGATATACTCCGGCCCGCGTGTAAACGTAACGTTGTATGTGCCCGGAGCAAGCATGACATGTTCTCCATCGGCGCGGTAAATCTGAGGCTGAAAGAAAAAATCAGGATATTCATCATACGCCGCAACACGTCTGGAAGGAAGTGGATAGATTCCCCGTAAGGTAGGCAGTATTATATACTTGCTCATCCGAAATTCCTGGTGGGCGGCTGCCAGGTGAAACCCAACTTTGGATAACGTTCCTGCGCTATCGAGAATTCGTTCTATTCCATCTGTAATGAGGAAGGAAGCCATTGTCGGTGAGCCGTCATCATCTTTTACACTGAACGCAACTTTTACTGAAGGTTTAATCGTGAACAAAATAGGAATGGTGTTACGGAAGCCGATATCCTGTGTACCCTGGCCCACATTGAAACCTATTTCCGCTTCCCTTTCACCACTATCCTTACTATAAATCTGAACTACTGCATACTCCAGCCCCAGCCCTGAAAGATTGGTTTGCATAGGACGGTTGCGATACATTTGAATTTCAAGAAAACGATTGGCAGCCTGGCCGGGTGTAATAACGTCTTCTTCTTTGACGCGTGGATTTTGCGAAGGCGCATGCAAGGGCCTTACACTATTGGGACTTTCAACTTCCAGTTGCGCAGTAACCTTGGCTTCGTTGGATACTTTTACAAGAAAGCTCGTCCAGCCGCCCTGCATCAACCTTGCCGGTGCCGCACCCCTCGAAACTTTTACCCGCGCCTCCGGATTTATACTGATCGTGGCCAACGAATACGGATCCAGAATTGACTCAATAAATTTTATTGTTCCCGCATCCGGACTTTTATGCTGGAGTGCTTCCAGACGTTTGGAATCTTCTGATGATAACGAGCTCCCTAAGAATGATAACGCTTCCTGAAGGCGGATTGCCTGCGCCAGCAGGGGTTGCACCTCCACACTCGTGGATACCGGGACCGAATGATCGTGCTCTGCATGTTGAGCAAGCGATACCAGCGGCAGGCATAAGCAAGTGATGACAAGAACAATCGGGTGGGCCATACTTTTAATCGTGCGCATAAGGTTCGGTTTATGAAATAGAAATTGCAAAGGATTCAGGCAACAAACAAATCGATTGGAAAAACTTTTAAAAAATAATTTAACTCGGCGGACCACGCCTTACTCCAAATCATATTTTTATTCTAATAATTCAAACTATTTTTTTTCAAATAGACTATTCAATCCATCATCCAACACCCTGAAACCTGGAAGCGTTTTTCCCCCGATTTTTCCCGAGCTTACTAAGAAAACTACCGGAAAGAGGTTTCTCACATCATTCATTTTATTGTAAAAAGCAATGATAGATTTACTTAAATAGCCTGGAAACAAACATCCCAAAAAGGTTACGTTCCTTGAGAAATATATAAATAAAAATTCTTCCTTTCCTCCCCTGGATTAAATACCATAATTTTGAGTTCATCTGGTTATATCGTATATTATATAACAATACCCTTCTCTACTGGGTACACAAAAAAACTCACAAACCGGCCACCTGCCCTCAACCTGAAATTCAACCTGCCTTTTAAC
>JBDSIM010000298.1:0-12149 GCA_039917935.1 Cyclobacteriaceae bacterium
TTTTTTATGTGCCATGGTTTCTAAAACTTTTTATTCATAATTCAATACAAGCCTGATCATCCAATGCCTTCGATCTGAACCTTAGTGAATTGCTGGCGGTGGCCATTCTTCACCTGGTATCCTTTTCGTCTTTTTTTCTTAAAGACAATCACCTTGTTGCCTTTGACGTGCTCCAGGATCTTACCTGAAACCGTAATTCCTTTAACAGTAGGGGCGCCAATATCGATCGAACCTGCATTATCAACAAGAAGCACGTTATCAAAACTAACTGATGAACCCGCTTCTCCTGCTAATTTAGGGGCGTAGATATATTGATCTTTAGCAACTTTGAACTGTTTTCCGGCAATGTTTACAATTGCGTACATAGCTTTTCAAAAAATAGGACTGCAAAGGTAAGAAAATATTCAGGATTATAATATCACTGTCTAACAATTTGTAATAAGGATGATAACAGCCGGTTTAAAAATTTTTATTCTTAAAGTCTACTGGCTTGCAGGCGAAACCTTTTGATAAGTCCATGGCTTTTAAACGGCTATTTTCCAGTAACTTATAATTCCACAAAGTGTCAACAAGTTATCCACAAATGCCAAAATTCATTAGAAAAGGCACTTTTTGATTTGTGGCTTTCATTTTTTTCATTTGTAGACATGACGCTTACCGGGGTAGAAAATCATTCTGCCACACGAGAGGGCAAGCAAATAAGAATTTTTTATATAATTCAACAGTTATGGCTTTGGCTTTTAACTGCGTGTATATTTTTTGGTTAAACCATAAACCCAACGTAATCATGAGCCAGGCATCCCAGAGTGATGAGCCGATTTTAAGAGAAAATAAGGATCGTTTTGTATTGTTTCCGATTCGTCAACATGAAATATGGAAGTATTACAAGCAAGCAGAGGCGAGTTTCTGGACTGCTGAGGAAATAGACCTAAGCCAGGATCTCAAGGACTGGGTGGGCCTCAATGATGGGGAGCGCCATTTCATTACTCATGTATTGGCTTTTTTTGCTGCCAGCGATGGTATCGTCAACGAGAATCTGGCAGAACACTTTGTTTCCGAGGTTCAATATACGGAAGCCAAATTCTTTTATGGTTTTCAGATCGCCATTGAGAACATTCATTCCGAAACTTATTCTCTATTGATCGACACGTATGTAAAAGATGCGAAGGAGAAGGATAAATTGTTTCACGCCATTGAAACAATGGATTGTGTGAAGAGAAAAGCAGACTGGGCTTTGCGATGGATTGATAAAGGGAATTTTCAGGAAAGGTTAATTGCCTTTGCGGCGGTGGAGGGTATTTTCTTTTCCGGATCCTTCTGTTCCATTTTCTGGCTGAAGAAACGGGGATTGATGCCAGGATTGAGTTTTTCTAATGAGCTGATCTCACGGGATGAGGGATTGCATTGTGATTTTGCCTGCCATTTGTACACCCAGCATGTGGTGAATAAATTACCGAAGGAAAGCGTAATTGCAATAATCAAGGATGCGGTCGAGATTGAAAAGGAATTTGTGACTGATGCGCTTCCCGTGAATCTTATCGGAATGAATGCCGCCCAGATGCGTCAATATATTGAGTATGTAGCTGACCGTCTGATCAATGAACTGGTTGGCACAAAAATTTACAATGTTACAAATCCATTCGACTTTATGGATATGATTTCGCTGAGGGGCAAAACAAATTTCTTTGAAAAACGCGTTGCTGAATATCAGAAGGCAGGTGTGATGAACAGCACCGAAAAAGAAACTTCGCCAAAGTTTTCATTGAACGAAGATTTTTAATACATTCAATTACTTTTTAATCTTTCTTACTTACCAAAACAACCCCTATCCGAAGATGCTTGTATTAAAACGTGACGGACACAGAGAATCTGTAAAGTTTGACAAAATCACCTCGCGAATTGAAAAACTTTGCTATGGTCTAGATCCAAAGTTCGTGAACCCTGTGGAAGTAGCCATGAAGGTAATCAATGGCCTCTATGATGGTGTATCGACGCAGGAGTTAGATAACCTCGCAGCTGAAATTGCAGCCACGATGACTACCCGACATCCTGATTTTGCCAAGCTTGCAGCCCGTATTGCAGTGTCAAATCTGCATAAAGTAACGAGCAAGTCTTTTTCGAATACCATGAAACGGTTGTATCAACATGTGGATCCGAAAAACGGACAGAATGCACCGTTGATTTCAAAAGATACCTGGAAGATCATTAAAGAACACGCTGCAGAACTGGATGAGGCGATTCTTTATGACCGCGACTTCAGCTATGATTTTTTTGGCTTCAAAACGCTGGAGCGTTCCTATTTGATGAAGATCGATGGGAAAACGGTGGAACGTCCTCAGCACATGTTAATGCGTGTAGCGGTAGGGATACATGGCAATGACCTTCCGGGTGCCATTGAAACGTATAACCTGATGTCAGAAAAATGGTTTACGCACGCGACGCCCACTTTATTCAATGCCGGAACACCAAAGCCTCAGCTTTCATCCTGCTTTCTATTGACCATGAAGGATGACAGCATTGATGGTATCTATGATACCCTGAAACAGTGCGCTAAAATATCACAATCCGCTGGAGGAATAGGCCTCAGCATACATAACGTACGGGCTAAGGGTTCTTACATAAAAGGAACGGGTGGAACGTCCAATGGTATTGTTCCGATGCTCAGAAATTTTGACATGACAGCGCGCTATGTAGATCAGGGAGGTGGAAAACGCAAAGGAAGTTTTGCTGTCTATCTCGAACCATGGCATGCGGATATCTTTGATTTTCTGGATCTGAAGAAAAATCACGGTAAAGATGAGATGCGGGCACGAGATCTTTTTTATGCCATCTGGATGCCGGATTTATTTATGCAACGGGTAGAGAATAATGAGATGTGGTCTTTGTTCTGCCCCAATGAGGCGCCCGGTCTGGCAGATGTTTACGGTGATGATTTTGATCGTTTGTATCAGAAATATGAAGCAGAAAATAAATTCCGCCGGCAGGTAAAGGCGCAGGATTTATGGTTCGAAATTCTGGAATCACAGATTGAAACAGGTACGCCTTACATTTTATACAAGGACGCGGCGAATAAAAAATCCAACCAGAAAAATCTGGGAACAATTAAGTCAAGTAACCTGTGTACTGAAATCATTGAATACACAGCGCCTGATGAAGTGGCCGTGTGTAACCTGGCCTCTCTTGCCCTTCCAAAATTTGTGACGGATGATGGTAAATTCGATCATCAGAAACTGTATGAAATCACCAAGGTTGCTACGCGCAACCTTAATAAAGTGATTGACGTCAATTATTATCCGGTGGAGGAAGCCCGTAAATCCAATATGCGCCATCGTCCGATAGGCCTTGGTGTACAAGGTTTGGCGGATGCCTTTATCCTGCTGCGCATGCCCTTTGATAGTCAGGAAGCCCGGGGGCTCAACAAAGATATTTTTGAAACCATCTACTTTGCAGCGATGGAATCCTCCATGGAAGAATCCATAAAGTACGGTCCCTATGAAACCTACAAAGGTTCACCGGTTTCAAAAGGTATTTTTCAATTTGACATGTGGGGCGTGACGCCGACGTCAGGCCGTTGGGATTGGGAGAAATTAAAGCAGAGTGTAAAGCAACATGGCGTTCGCAATTCCCTGTTGGTTGCGCCGATGCCAACCGCCTCTACTTCACAGATACTGGGAAATAACGAATGTTTTGAGCCATACACCTCCAATGTATATACCAGAAGAACATTGTCAGGAGATTTTATTGTGGCAAATAAACACCTCATGAAAGACCTGATCAGTGCGGGTCTCTGGAGTGAAACAATGAGACAAAAACTCATTAATACCAATGGCTCTGTTCAATCCATTCCTGAAATCCCTAAAAACATAAAGGATCTTTATAAAACGGTTTGGGAGATTTCCCAAAAAGCTATCATCGATATGTCAGCTGACAGGGGAGCCTATATCTGTCAATCCCAAAGTCTGAACATCCATTTAACTGATCCAAATTTCGGAAAACTGACTTCTATGCACTTTTATGCCTGGAAAAAAGGATTGAAGACAGGCATGTATTATCTGAGGTCTACGGCAGCAGCCGATGCTATTAAATTTACGCTTGATAAGTCCGCCCTCAAAGAACCTGCTGTGGTGGAAGCACTAACAATTAACCATGTTGTTTCAGAGCCTTCCCTTGTGATGACAACAGAATCGCAACAAACTTTGCATTATGAACGCGTTCCTGCGGATTACGAGCAAAAGCGTGCGGATATGTCTTGCTCATTGGATAACCCGGATGCCTGTGAGGCATGTGGAAGCTAACCTTATAATAAAAAACCCCGCCTTATAAGCGGGGTTTTTTATTATAAAACAGGAATAAGGATACCTGCGATGGAGTAAATTAATAGAAAGAGATTTATGAGTGATTGCCCTAAATGAAAAGCAACTTAAAAAGGATTAATCTGGCATTGGTACGTCTTACCGACATTATCCAGCATAACCCGGCAATATTATTTCGTTAAATCCATGAATTTTCCTTACTTTAATACAAACTAATAGTTATGCGAAAGAAGAATATCATGCTTGTTGACGATGACAAGATCTTCAATTTCTTAAGCGAAAAGACAATATCCTCCCTGGGTCTGGCAAATGAAATCCACTTCGCAACCAATGGGAAACAGGCTTTGGAATTGTTGGAGGAATATAAAAAAGGAAATGTTGAGAAGCCTGACATTATTTTTTTAGACCTTAACATGCCCATCATGAACGGGTATGAGTTCATCGAAGCTTTTGCCCTCATGGATCTTCCGGAAAAAAGCACCATTACTATTGTGGTACTGACCTCTTCTGCTGATCCCAACGACCTGGCCCGGGCAAGGGAACTGGGTATCAAGTATTATTTCAATAAACCACTGACCAAGGAGGAAATCAAAAAAATGATTGGTCAGGAGTTTTCTTATGATTTGAACTAGCCGCTTTCTTATTGTCTGGCGTTCTTTGAAATCTGTCCAGACTTCACTTAGGCAGTAGAAAAATCATACTTCTTGTGCCTGTACGTCTTCCCTCATTCTGCCTTTCATAATTTTATCTAAAGTAAGGTTTTTGAGAACGAATTCACCGTATTATCTAAAACTGGAAATATATAAATGGTTGTATGCCGGCGGATTTCATCTGGATAACTAAAATTATCACAGAGAGCATGAAGGCCGCCTTCCCAGCCAGGGGCATCCTGACAATAGTTTCCTGTGCAGCGAGTTCAGCTTCTCTCGGAATAAAGTGCAGGAGATATCCGATCACCATTAGCATCATGACCACCTTGTAACCGGAAACAAAATCAGAAAATATCTGAAGATTGAAGTGAAAAAATATCTGATTGAGGATCTCGCCAACGGTTGCCATATTGGAGGCACGAAAAAATATCCAGCAAAGACACACGAAGTGGAACGTAAAGAACACATTCAGGAATTTTTTGAGCTGGCTGTCCTCACGGGGGGAACCGGGATCCCGCGAAAGAAAAAATTTATGCAGTGACAAGGCTGCGCCATGCAACGCTCCCCAAATGATAAACCGCCATGACGCGCCATGCCAGAGACCCCCCAGAAGCATGGTTATCATTTGATTGGCATATGTTCTTATCTCTCCTTTTCGATTTCCACCCAATGAAATGTATAAATAATCCCGTAACCAGGTAGACAGGGAAATATGCCATCGCCTCCAGAATTCGGTAATATTTTTAGATTGATAGGGCGAATCAAAATTGATGGGGAACCTAAAACCGAGAAGCAATGCAATACCAATCGCCATATCCGAGTATCCAGAAAAGTCACAGTAGATCTGCAGCGCATAACCGTATACAGCGAAAAGATTTTCCAGCCCTGAGTAAAGCGAGGGCGCGTCAAAAACTCTGTCAACAAAATTTGTGCTGATATAATCCGAGATGACAGCCTTCTTAAATAAGCCGCATCCTATGAGGAAAATACCCCTGCCAAACATGTCGGCTGTTACTATGGTTGGTTTATAGATCTGGGGAAGAAAATCTGATGCCCGGACAATAGGCCCTGCCACCAGTTGCGGAAAGAACGAAACAAAAAAAGCGTAGTCTAAAATATTATCCACCGGTTTTAGGTTGCCGCGGTAAATATCCAGGGTATAACTTAGCGATTGAAAAGTAAAAAATGAAACCCCCACCGGAAGGAAAATATCCATTGGCTGATAGTCCATACCGCCAATAGAAAAAAATGCGTCAAACAAAAAATTGGTGTACTTGAAATACCCAAGCATTCCCAGGTTTACCACGAGTGTGATGATGATATAAAACCGCTTATGCCACTCATCTTTGGACTGGTATATTAATTTAGCAAGCGTAAAATCAATGGCTGTTGCAAACAGTAACAATATGAAATAACCACCGCTTGATTTATAGTAAAAGTATAACGAGAAGAGGGTTACAAAGATGAGCTTGGGTCGGTGGGTTTTGCTCAGGATAATATAAATCCACAGAAAACCCGCGAATAAAAAAAGGAACATCCCACTGTTAAAAATTAGCGGTTCATCCGGGTTGTAAAGGAAGATTTCTTTGAATTTATGGATGTCTAGTGGGAACATATAAATTGTAACCCTTCATTAAAGCATGATAAAAAAGATTACCCTGGTACTCATATCCGTTTTTGGTTAAATGTATACCATCTGAAGTGAGCAAAGCACTTTCGCGCCATGCTTTTGCAGAATTCTCCCCGCCCAAAGCGCGATACATATCATAGAACGCAAGGCCGTTCTCCACGGCGTATTGAATGATCTGTTGCCGGATGGTCAGGATACCGGGATTAGGCTTATTCTTAGCGCGGAATACTTCCTGGGGCGTCACTAAAAGAAACTTAGCCATGGGGTTGTTGTTCCTCAGGGTAGTTACTAATTTATCGATCTGCACAGGAAAATTCTTGTCCAGGTAAGGGTAATCGATGGCTTCATTTGTTCCCAGTGAAATAATAAATAAATCCGGTTTAAGTGCTGCAGTTTGTTCAGCAAAAAGTTTAGCCGCATTATAATGCAGGAATTTTGCGCCATTAACGCCGATGGTGTGATACAAAATACCCTGGTGAGAATTCTCCAGCATTGCACCGTAAACGATCGCGCGATCCTGGGCAGAATTAGTCCCAATGGTTTGGATGGTTACAGCGTCAACATAATTTTCCCAGGTGATGCGCGAAAAATTTTCTGACTTCTGAAATGACGAATCGATAACGGACAGTTTCTTACCAAATTTATCCCACACCGAGAAGTCAAAGCTCTTTCCATCTTTCTGATAAAAAAGTGTTAATGAATTAAAAGTATAATCCAGCCACAGATCATTCATGAAAATTTCAAGTTTTGAATCAGGCTGGGTGGTGGCAATGGTAATGCCCCCTATTCCAATCGGGAGTGGCTGGTCAGGAAATACACATCGTTTGGAAGTCCAGATTCCTTTTGATGAGGTTTTAAAATTATTTGGTTCATTGGTGCCAGCAACCCTCAGCGGAACGATCAGACCCCGGCCAGCATTTCCGAAATGCCTGTGAAAATGCCTTCTTACCACACTTGTTAAATAGTCAGCCTGGATATGGGAATCACCGATATGGACGATACTCAACTTCCGATCATTTGCTAATTTGAGTGAATATAAACTTTCAAAAAATTCATCCAGGTGAATGGCATTTTGAATTACATTGTCGTTATCATTCTCCAGGCCATATGTCTCGTAAGTAAAATCAATACGCTGCGCTGCCAGGAAAAACGGATTTGTTAAAAAGAAATAAAAAAAGACGACCGCACAGAACCATCCTGGGACGGATGTTTTACACCCTACTTTCATGTTATTTCTTTTTAACATGTTTTTTTTGATGTCGGTCAAAACTAAACAACAGGCTTTTCACGAGAGCGCCTGCCAGCTTTTTACCACCATTATGATTTAAATGAGTGTAATCTTTTGCCGCCAGTGCAGGTTTGGAAGTGACGAACCTGACCATGCTATTCTCTCCGCCCATAGCCTGGTACATATCCCAGAAGGCAATGTTAGTTTGCTGTGCTATCATTCTTTGGGCGTTGCGCATGGCGGGGATCGCATTCATGGTGGCAAACTTTCCGCGTGAATTACTGCTTCGATCGCTCACACTCATTAGAAGAAAGCTCGCTTGCGGGAAAGATTTTTTCAGGTTATTGATAACCTTCACCATTCGCCTTACATACGCTTTATAGTTTAATGAATCCTCCACAACAATGTTAAGTCCGAATTGCAGAATTACCAGTTTGTAATTCCGGTAACCATTAAATTTAGAGAGCATTTTATTGCTGATCCCGGTAAGGCTCATGCCGGAGTTTCCACGCAACGAAAAATTATCGACATATAGTCCTTTGCTATCTTCAAAGCTGGCGCCAAAAAGTCGGAGACTGTCGAATGGCTCAAACGTAAATTTGATGGATTTCAGTTTTCTACCGCGATATACCCATTCCTGAAGTTGATTTGATTTTTTTAAGGGAAAAACCGACTGTGCGGTATCGTTGTTAACGCTGAAACGAACGGCCGCTTCATTGAAATTTTTATAGTAAAGTTTTACGGTATTAAATTCTGTAAGGAATCGTTTGCGCGAAGGCCTGTATTCTACCCAATTTCCTTCAAGGGGAACGAAAGAATATCCTGCCGGTCCGTATTCCGCAGTGGAATCAGTTCTTGAAATAAGCGAGCTGGTCTTCCAATTATCAAAAGAATGCTTGATGGTATTTCTAAATCCTGCTACACCCGAGGTTATGGGAACAAAGCCAACGCCCTTGCCCCCAAAAATCGACTGAAGGGAGTCGCGGAAACTTCCGCAAAATACGTCGCCTTCTATAAACGAATCACCATAAAAGGCGATTCGCAGCGGAGAAGTGGCTTTGTCCATGCTGGCTAAAGCCTTATAGAATTTCTGCAAGGCTGTGCTGTCTCCACTATAGTCCTCAATACAGGTTATTCCCGGAATACAGGTTTCTTTAACCAGCTGAATAACGGAATCCTGTTTGGCGACAAGCGAATCTTTAAACGCAACTTCTATGCTGTCTATCGATTCAATTTCAATATCTGCAAGCAGATTTATTTTTTTGAAAGTGAGGGATTCGAGGGTAAATTTTGGAATAACGGATAATACCAAAAGAGAGGCAATAATGATTATGCACAATAAAAAGGATTCATGCAGTTTATTTTTACTCATTATTTGTTCAGACACTGACGTTTGAATTACCTCACGCTTTATGCGTGTAGCAGAAAAAATTTCATGTCAGCTGAAAACCAACAGATCAGCAAATCTAAATAGATTATTGAAGGGTTTTACACGATGTATGATAAAGTCTTCTAATTGTCAAAATTAAGGGATCAGGGGTTTTTTACAACGCACCTGCTTTAATTTCATCGACAACAGAGGGATCGAGCAAAGTGGAAGTGTCACCCAGGTTTTCCGTATCTCCTTCCGCGATTTTTCGTAGAATACGCCGCATTATTTTCCCAGACCTGGTTTTCGGCAGACCGCTCACAAACTGAATTTTATCTGGTTTAGCGATTGGGCCAATGAGTTTCGAAACAGTTTCCATGATCTCTTTCCGAAGTTTTGCTTCTTCCTGGGGTTTATCATAACATATTACAAAGGCATAAATTGCCTGCCCTTTTATATCATGGGGAAACCCGACTACAGCCGTTTCGCAGACCGCACTATGTTCATCTATTGAACTTTCAATTTCCGCCGTACCGAGATTATGCCCGGAAACAATTATTATATCATCCACCCTTCCTGTAATCCGGTAATAGCCATCTTCATCTCGTTTGCATCCATCTCCTGTAAAATACTTTCCAGGAAATGCGGAGAAATACGTCTCCCTGAAACGCTGGTGGTCCCCGTAAATCGTCCGGGCAATGCCTGGCCATGGAAATTTAAGCGTCAGTTTGCCTTCAATTTTATTGCCTTCAATTTCAATACCACTTTCATTCATCACTGCTGGCTGTATCCCCGGCAAAGGGAAGGTCGCATGTGCCGGTTTTAATTTTGTAACGTGGGCAATGGGTGAAATCATGATTCCTCCAGTCTCTGTTTGCCACCATGTATCCACAATTGGACACGCTTCTTTTCCAATGTTTCGGTTGTACCACTGCCACGCCTCTTCGTTTATTGGTTCTCCTACCGAGCCGAGTACTTTGAGCGATGATAAATCGTAATTTTGCACAAAACTGATGGGCGCTTTCTCAAGCGCCCGGATGGCCGTTGGCGCGGTATAAAAAATATTTACCTTGTTCCTGTCGATCGCTTGCCAGAATCTCCCATGGTCGGGCCACGACGGAACACCCTCAAAAATTAACGTGGTAGCGCCTGCTGATAATGGCCCATATAAAATATAGGAATGACCGGTGACCCAGCCAATATCAGCGGTGCACCAAAATACCTGACCCTCCTGATATTGAAAGACAGTCCTGAAAGTGTAGTTGGTATAGACCATGTAGCCCGCACAGGTATGGACCATTCCTTTCGGTTTTCCCGTCGAACCCGAGGTATATAAAATAAATAATAAGTCCTCAGCATCCATTTCCTCCGCGTGGCAATTTGCATTCACCTTTTTTATTTCCTCATGCCACCAGATGTCGCGCCCGGATTTCATTGGCGCATTGCTATGGGTATGTTCTACCACGATCACCTTATCTACCTCAGGGCATTTTTCAAGCGCCTCATCCATAATTCCTTTTAAATTAATGGTCTTATCTCCGCGGAAGCCTCCATCTGAGGTAATGGCTATTTTACATCCGGCATCTGTAATTCTATCCACTAGTGATCTTGAGGAAAACCCGGCGAAAACGACTGAATGAACCGCGCCAATGCGGGCGCACGCGAGCACGGCGTAAGCCAATTGCGGGATCATCGGTAGATAGATGCAGACCCTGTCCCCCTTTTTTACACCCTGAGCTTTTAACATGTTAGCAGCCTTACAGACCTCTTCGAAAAGCTGTTGGTAAGTAATATGCTTTGCTTCGTCTTTTGGGTTATTGGGCTCCCAGATAATCGCAGTCTTATTTGCATGCTCGGGTAAATGGCGGTCCAGACAATTTTCCGTTATATTGAGCTTGGCGCCCAGGAACCATTTTATTTCAGGTTTCTTAAAATCCCACTCTACAACTTTATTCCATTTCCTGTGCCAGCGGAAGTCTTCTGCGATTTCTCCCCAAAAAGCTTCAGGATTTTCAATGCTATTCTGATATTCCTTCTGATAATCTTCAATGGATTTGATTAATTTCATAAGTTGACGGGAATATTTTGATTCCAGGGTGATAATATGGAATTGTTTTCAGGGAAAATCAAATTTTTTTATACTGTTTGTTTTACACGCTGAATTTTCGTCTTTGGTGTCTCTCAAAAAAAATGGCGCTTTCAAAATTTCTGGGTGATTTATTGGTCGTTATCGTGCTTTTCAAAAACAAACCTGAGCAATCTTCAGCCTATACTTCACTCCAAGCCGCCCTCTCCTCCTTACCTTTTCTTCCTACACTTTTTATTTATGACAATAGTCCGGATGAATATTTACCAAGGGACCATCATTATATATACCACCATGATCCAAAAAATAGTGGCATCAGCAGGGCGTATAACAAAGCCATGGGATTAGCCACAAAGGAAAACAAAAAATGGATGCTGTTCCTTGACCAGGATACAAATGTTGAAGGCACTATTTTTGAAAAATTACTCAATAGTATCAACAAGCACCCTGGTTCATGTGTTTTCGTACCAAAGATTCGGGATGAAAAAGGGTTGCTCTCTCCGTTCAAATACACTTTCGGCCGAGGCAAACGCATAGTAGCGGATCAGGAGAAATATTCGCTTAAAGATTTCCGCTTTGTCAATAGTGGGATGCTCATCAATTGCGATGCTTTTACAATGTCAGGCGGCTATGATGAGGAAATTCCACTGGATTTTAGCGATATTGCTTTTGGGGAAAACCTGAAAAAGATCACCAGTCATTTTATACTTTTAAAGGCCACCCTCAGTCATTCTTTCTCCGGAAACATTCGCCAACAGTTACCTGAAGCGCTGATCAGGTTCCACTTTTTTTGCCGCGGCGCTTTTACAATGGGAAAAAAATTCGGCCCGTTATACCTCTATTATATACGTGCCTTTTCCCGCGCGGCCGGCT